>CAZBZZ010000017.1:0-14261 GCA_964496555.1 uncultured Candidatus Peribacteria bacterium | reverse complement strand
GCCCCTCCATACCAAAAAATATACACCGGCTCAACCATCTTAAACGCGTGCTACGAAGGAGCTCAATCAAAACACAAACTCGTAAAAATCAAACGCCGCCGCCCAATTTCAGCAACCGAAATCCGCACCTCAATGCTAGAAAGCACCGATAAATGGAAATCACTCGTCCCACCACGGACAGCAGAAATTCTCACAAAAATGAAGCTCCCACGCCGCCTAAGGCATATTCAAGAAACAATGACTGACACGAAATACAAATGATCAACCCACACATTTTCCGCGCATACGATATCCGAGGAATCGCCGATCCCTCAGCGTCAGCAGACCCAAAAATTCAAAAACTCAAACCCGAACTCACAAAAGAAACCGCATACCTCACAGGAAAAGCAACTGCGACCTACTTGATCAAAACATATGACTGCAAACACATGGCCGTCGGCCGAGACATGCGTCTCACCAGTCCCGAACTTCAAACAGCATTCATCGAAGGACTCCTAGAATGCGGCCTCAACGTCACCGACGTCGGCCTCTCTCCTTCACCAATGATATACTTCGCAACTTGCTTTGAAGGATACGACTTCGACTGCGGCACAAACATCACCGCCAGCCACAATCCAGGCGAATACAACGGAATAAAAACAGTAGCAAACCTACCAAACGATCCTCATTCAGCCCATTCAGTTTGCGGAGCAGAACTCCAAAAAATTCTCAAAATAATCACCACAGAAAAATTCAAGAAAGCAAAACAACCAGGCCACCTCGAAGGCCTCGACGTATGGCCAGACTATCTCACAAAACTCACCGAAACCGTCCAACCCCTCAAAAGACCACTCAAGGTAGTAGTTGACGCAGGAAACGGAGCAGCCGGTCCATTCGTCGCTGAACTCCTCACAAAAATCGGAGCAGAAGTCACAGAGCTATATTGCCACGAAGCAAACCCAGAAGAATTACACAACATGACCGACCTAATAAAAAAAGTCGCTCAAACCGAAGCAGACATAGGAATCGGCTTCGACGGTGACGGTGACCGCATAGGAATTGTCGACGAACAAGGAAACCACTACAGCGCAGACTACTTCCTACTTTTCCTCGTTCGCGACCTCGTCAAAAGACACAAGAAACCAAAAGTCATTTGCGATGTAAAATTTTCTCAGGCAATCATCAACAAAATCAACGAACTCGGAGCAGAACTAATAATGTCAAAAGTCGGCCACAGTTTCATCGAACAAAAAGTAAAAGAAGAAGGAGCCCTCCTCGGAGGCGAAGTTTCAGGCCACATGTATTTCTCAGAAGATTATTATGGATATGACGACGCATTCCTCGCAACAATTCGAGTACTCGAAGTCCTCGCACAACAAAAGAAACCATTTTCAGCTCAATTCAACGACCTCGACACGACCGTAATGACACCCGAATACAAAGCCCATTGCCCAGATGACAAAAAATTCGAAATAGTAAAAGCCCTCACAAAAGCCTTCACAAAAAAGTACGACTGCATCACCCTCGACGGTGTCCGAATCAAATTCAGCGACCTCAGTTGGGGAGCAGTCCGAGCCTCAAACACCAGCCCAAATCTCACCCTCCGCTTCGAAGCAGAAACAGATGAAAAACTCGCCGAAATCGAAAAAATCATGTTCGACGAAATCAGCAAGCATAAAGAAGTTGATACTAGTTGGTATAAAGCTTGACTGTCACACTTAAAAAGCTTTAGACTCCCCTCCAATGCAAAAAAACCCACTAGACACCATCACAGATGATTTGATGAGCAGAGCAAAGGAGAGCTTGATGATTCTTTGCTTAAAGAAGCATCAACCCTAGACAAGGTCCTCAGAGGAGAAGCAAACAAAGTCTTAGCCACAAACATAGATCTAGCAAAATCCCTTCTCGAACTAGCTAGACAAATAAGAATCAAACGCGACGAAGCCAGAAACATACGAACAAGCACATTTTCCCTCGAAGCAGACACCTACGGCATTCAATTCGGATTTAGAATAGACGAACCCGACAAAGTCCCCCAAAAAGCAATTATTCTCCCAACAGACATCCCTAATACCGCAAATCAACACCTGACAGAACACCAACGAACAGGAATAAGAAGAAGAGCCACCGAACTCATAGATAACCTGAACCAAAACACAGAATTATTCGACCCACAAAGAGAACACATAATAGCCACCCAAGTCAGAGAACTAAAGACTCCCCCAAAAAACGACACCTTCAATCCAGATTTCAAATTCGCTCGAAAACTAGTTAGGGCTCATTACAAACGCCTCCGGAGCCCAATCGAATTCGGTCACGACCCAGAAAGATTAATTCAACAAGTCCAAAGACAGCTAGACAACCTAATCGAATGGCTACTATACGAAGACTCTCAGACAGAAACCCCTCACCTTATAGGCCTCGAACCAAGGTTAGGAAAAGATTTAAAACGTCCCCCTTTGCCCTCTCTATCAATGAAGGAGTAAGAAAAATTAAAATGCTCAGTTATATTTTTGAGCATCATGATGCTCAAAAACTGAGAGTCTGAACATGTTCAGACTCGAAGCTTTGTAACTGCATTTTAATTTAGATTACAACTTCACAAAAAACCTCCCCCGACCCGCTCTGACACCGAAGTGTAGAACAGGTCGGAAGTTAAAGTAGTTCGTTCAGTTAGAGCTGAAGTCCTAAACACGCGCCGGACAGGGCTCCCCATCCAACGCACCGGCGCGACGCGCCAGCTCACGCGCTGAGAAACGCACCAACCGATCACTGGTCCGGATCGAAAAGTCACCGGCCCACATGATCAGATCAATGCCCTTCAGAGCACCAAGGCCGACGAGGCCAAGACTGGCCGCGCTGAGAGCAGCCCACCAGAACAACAGCTCCCTTGGGATCTTCAGCAACAGCATTAGACCCCCTGACCGCCGGTCTGCTTCGCCTCGAGATAGTACCCGACGGAAACGAACCTGGACAGGCTTCGCCGCGCCCGCTGAACTGCGGGAACCTTCCCTGCCAGACAGAGCGGCATTCCGATACAGATCACCGCCGCATTCCAGGCCACCTTCTTCACCTTCCTTCTCATCACTCCTCCTTAGTCTTTGACTCCTTCGAGCCACCAATGACATTCGAAACCTCCAGAAGCCTCTCCCCGAACTCCGCAATGACTTGAGTCACTCGGTTTTCAGGACAGACAACTGCAGGCAACAGATGGGCAATCCCAGCAAATCCCACACAGAGACCCGCTATCCTACGAAAATTCACATCAGCCTCCAAACTTTAAAGAACGAACCCCCATGAAAGGAATCCATTCACCTATAAACAAGGAAATTAATTCACCTCCAAAAGGCCAACACACTACAACTCTACCCCTAAAAAGTCAACCCATTCCAACCTGTTCAGACTCTCGGATTTATACTTGTATTTTATTTAGCTTCTTCCTCCGGAGTCACAAAAACCTCCTCACCTTTCTTCTCGGTCACAACTCCTTTCTTCCCATCACGCTCTTCGTTTCTCAAAGGCTTATCCCAAGAAGCAAACTTGCACTTCGGATATCCTCCACAACCCCAGAAAACCTTTCCTCCACGACGAGTTCTTTTCTCAACTAAATTATTTTTATCACAAGCCGGACATTTCACATCGGTCTCATTATTTTTCCCATCCAAGCCAACAATAGTCTTACATTTTGGATAAGCAGAACAACCAAGGAATGGCCCAAACCGACCACGCCGCACGATCATATCCGCTCCACATTTCTCACATTTTTTTCCTGCATGCTCAGCCTGCAATTTTTCCAATTCTTCATCCTTTTTCTTATCCTCCTCAGTCTTCGGTCCGCCACCTTCCAACTGCTTTGAAAAATCGCATTCAGGATATTTACTACTAGACATAAATTTACCAAAACGCCCAAGACGTATACTCATAGGCGCTCCACATTTTTCACAAACCTCATCAGTTTCTTCATTCACAATGTCCGACTTTTTGATAGACTCCATTTTTTCTTCAAGATTCGAATGGAAGGGCCCATAAAACTCCTTCATAACAGGAACCCATTCCTTCTTTCCATCAGCAATATCATCAAGCTGCCCCTCCATGTGAGCAGTAAATTTATAATCAACAATATCCGAAAAATGCTCGACCAAAACATCGGTCACAATCTCCGCAATCTCAGTAGGAATCAAATGTTTTCCATCTTTTTCAATATAACCACGCTGCTGAACAGTCGAGATAGTAGGCGCATATGTAGACGGTCGCCCAATCCCTTCAGATTCCAACTTTTTCACCAACGACGCCTCCGTATATCGAGCCGGCGGCTTTGTGAAATGCTGACTAGATTCAATTCCAGCACAATCAACAGCCTCTTCCACAGCAAGAACTGGCAGAAGTTTTTCATCCTTATCAGAAGTAGCTTCATCACCTTCAGCCGAATCATCTTTCCCTTCCAAATAAACCTTCATGAAACCAGGGAATTCAATAGACTGACCTTTCGCATGAAAGATCAAACCTTCCAAATCCACGTCCGCATCACTCATAGGAATAACCTGGACTTTAACTTGATTCAAAATAGCCTGCTTCATTTGAGAAGCAAGAGTCCTTTTCCAAATTAATTCATAAAGTCTAGCAAAATCTTTTTCCACAGATCCAGCCACGTCCTCAGGCAAAATAGACAAATCAACAGGTCTGATTGCTTCATGTGCATCTTGAGAACCTTTCTTTCCTTTGTATCTACGAGGTTCATCGAGAGCAAACTCTTTTCCATATTTCTCAGTCACAACCTCTTGAGCTTGACTCAAAGCTTGATCAGAAAGATTTACCGAATCCGTTCTCATATAAGTAATCAAACCATGAACTCCTTTACCAACATCAAAACCTTCATACAGTTTTTGCGCAACCATCATGGTCTTCTTCACAGAAAACCCAAGTTTTCTTGACGCTTCCTGTTGCAAAGTAGATGTAGTAAAAGGCGCAGCAGGATTTCTCTTCAACTGCTTTTCTTCCACCGATCCAATTTTATAAGAAGCATCTTTTAATTTATCGAAAATTTCTTTAGTAGTCTTCTCATCTCCCAGCTTTTTCTTGTCCGGGCTTTTCTCCAAAACTGCAGTAAATTTTTGACGACCAAATTCGTCAGCTTCTTCCTTCGAAAACTCTCCCTTTATCTTCCAAAATTCTTCAGGTTTAAAGGCACGAATCTCACGCTCTTTTTCAACAACAAGCCGAACTGCAACACTTTGCACACGCCCAGCAGAAAGTCCCTTGCGAACCTTCCTCCACAAAAGTGGCGACAACTCATAACCAACAAGCCTATCCAAAATTCGACGAGTTTGTTGAGCATCAACCAGATTCTGATCAATCTCACGTGGAGCCTCAATCGCTTTAGTAATAGCCCCCTTAGTAATTTCATGAAAAACAATTCTCTTCACAGGGTTCTTCTTAGGATCAATTTTCAAAGCAGACAAAAGATGCCAACCAATAGCTTCTCCTTCTCGGTCTTCATCAGTCGCGATCCAAAGTACAGTTCCATCCTTCACCTCATTCTTCAACATTTTTACAGTTTTTTTCTTATCAGTCGAAATAACATAATCCGGTTTAAAATCATTTTCGACATCAACTCCAGTTTTTGATTTCGGAAGATCACGGATATGACCCATCGATGCCAAAACTTTATATTCCCCGCCCAAAAACTTTGAAATCGTTTTCGTTTTCGCAGGGGATTCCACAATGACTAAATTTTTTGCCACAAATATTTGATTAAATTTTGGGGTTAAACACCCCCCTTTCTATATTATAAGTATCAATTCGTCAAAGCTTTTTTATATTGGGCCCACAAATCCATCCTCGCACAAGCCCATTTATAGCCACTTCCTCTTGCATTAGAATCTTAAAAAAATATAATTCGATCTGTATCAAAATTTTTTTAACCCAAAGATACTATGACTAAACAAGATCTAGTCAACGGAGCAGCAGAAGCAACAGGCGTTACAAAAAAAGCTGCTGGAGAAGTTCTCGACACTATGCTCGAGATGATTACAAAGTCTCTTAAGAAAGGAGAAAACGTTACAATTACTGGATTTGGAACATTCCGTGTTTCAAAAAGAGCTGCTAGAAAAGGTGTAAACCCACGAAACCCTAGCGAAACTATCAAAATCCCTGCAATGAAACTTCCTTCTTTCAAAGCTGGAAAAACATTGAAAGAAGCGATCAGATAGCAGCGCAAACTGGACAAAGTCCGGCTTTGCGCCCTCTAAACACCCCCTTGAGGGGGCTAGGGGGTGACCAAAACTCAAATACAAAACCCGTGCCACACCGGCGCGGGTTTTTTTATTAATTCAGTCTTGAAGCCCTGCAACTGTATTCCAAAAAAATATTAATTCACTCCAGCAATTTGTTTAATCTTCGCCTTCACATGCCTATCATGAACAACCCTATGCTTCAAAAATCCAATCCTCTCCCCCACTGTCTTCCTATCAGAAAGAATCTTCTTCTGTTCGCGACTCAACTCCTTCCTACTAGTTCGATGCAACTTCTTCCTATCATCAGCACTTGCCTTCAAAAGATTAGACAAGTAACTCTCCATTCTATTCAAAGCCCTAATAAAAAAAGTAAGCTTCCACTGCAAAGCCACTCTCTCCTTTTTTTCCAGCTCAGACGCCTTCACAACTGAATGAGTTTTCCACGCACGCTCCCTCACATATTTAACCTCAGTATGAAAGCCCTGGATGTCTCCCCTGTCAGCATCCGGCGGAATCCCCATGTACAGTTTCGTTAATTGCAATTCCATAAACCACGGCTTCCTCATCCCCTCATTCAAAATCAATTCAGTCACACGATTTTTCGTCTTACTCGCAGCCTCCACCTCCTCCTTGTCCTCCACCAAGTTAGTCAACAACTGCACACGCTCCTTTTTCCCTTTCTTTTTTTCCTTAATTTTTTTAGCAGCTTCCGCGAAATCAATTACATTAGATTTTTCCGAAGCCTCCAACTTTTTAGCCGCAGCACTTTTAGCCATAGAAATTTGGTTAATTTACTTCGACAATTATAACATGAAGATTTGCTTTTCCTCCACAAAAACGATAAATTATCCCCTGTAATGAAACAAGAAATAGGTAAAATAAAAAAAACCGCAAAAGAAGCCATTGAAAAGGCCAAGGATTTAGCGAATCTAAAAGAACTCGAAGTAAAATTCCTAGGAAGAAAGGGAGAGCTCACTTCCCTACTCCGCTCTCTTAAAGACATAGCCGAAAACAAACGAAAAGAAGCAGGGCAACTCCTCAACCAGACAAAACAAGAACTCGAACAAGCTTTCAACAAACAATCACAAAAACTAGAAAAAGCAGATCTCGAAGCCTCACTCTCGAAAGAATTCTTCGACATAACACACCCCGGACAAGCTCGAACAACAGGAGCAATCCACATCCTCTCCCAAACTCAAGAAGAGGTTGAAAACATCTTCAGTCAAATGGGATTCATGATCGTAGATGGACCAGAAATCGAAAGTGAATACTACAACTTCGAAGGACTCAACATCCCTGGAGACCACCCAGCACGAGACATGCAGGACACATTCTTCATCGAAGCAAAACCAGACAAAAAACAAGGACGACTAGTGCTCCGCACACACACTTCGCCGAACCAAGTAAGAGCAATGGAAAAATACGGAGCACCACTCCGAATGATCGTACCAGGACGCGTCTTCCGAAACGAAGCTACAGACGCTCGACATGAACACACATTCAATCAAGTCGAAGGAATGCTGATAGGCAAAGACATCTCTATAGCAACCTTAAAAGGAATCATGAAAGAATTCCTCTCAAGACTATTCGGCAAAGAAGTTGAAGTAAGATTCCGACCAGGATATTTCCCATTCGTTGAACCAGGTATCGAACTCGATTTCTCATGCCTACTCTGCAACGGAAAAGGCTGCCGCGTCTGCAAAAAAACAGGTTGGGTAGAATTCATGGGAGCGGGAATGACACACGAACACGTACTCCGAGCAGGAGGCATCGACCCAAAAGAATATCAAGGATGGGCATTCGGCTTCGGACTCGAACGACTAGTCATGATGCGATACGGCATCACCGACATCCGCCACTTCCAAAGTGGCGACCTCAGATTCATTAATCAATTCAAATAAATGTACGTTTCTCTTGAATGGCTAAAACAATTCACCAGCGTTCCAAAAGGCATTAAGCCCGAGGAATTGGCAAGCACAATGACCCTGAAAACCGCAGAAGTCGAAGGATTCAGCGAAGGAAGCGAGCTTCTCGATGGAGTTCTTGTTGGCCAAGTAAAAGAGCTCCACCCGCACCCAAATGCAGACAAACTCAAACTAGCGACCATAGCACTCGGCCCTGACAACAAAGACGCAAAAGTAGTTTGCGGCGGAGACAACCTCGAGGAAGGAATGTACATCGCTTACGCAGCTCCAGGATGCAAAGTGAAATGGCATGGAGAAGGAGACCCAGTCGTTCTCGAAAAAGCAAAAATCCGAGGAGAAGAAAGTGCAGGAATGATCTGTGCAAGTGAAGAAATTGGACTAGAAAAACCCGAAAGCGAAGGCCCTAAAAACATTCTCGATCTCAGCGCAATGAAACCAACCCCAGGAACGCCAATGGCAGACCTGTTAAAACTCGACGACACAGTATTCGAATTCGACAACAAATCCCTCACTCACCGACCAGATCTATGGGGTCACTACGGAATCGCACGAGAAATCTCAGCCGTATACAAAACACCATTCAAAGAACTCAATCCAAAACCAAAACTCCCGACATCAGGAGACAAATTAAAAGTAGACATCAATACATACGAACTCTGCCCTCGATACTGTGGAGTCGTAATCAAAAACATAAAGATACAAGAATCTCCTGACTGGATAAAAAAACGCCTCAAAGCAGTCGGCCACCAAACATACAACAACATCGTCGATGTAACGAACTATATTTCAGCAGAACTTGGACAACCACTTCACGCATTCGACCGCAATCTAATAAAAAAAGGAATAGTAGTAAGAACAGCAAACAAAGGAGAAAAAATCAAAACTATCGACGAAAAAACATACAAACTCAAAGAAGAAATGCTAGTAATCGCTGATCACGAGAACCCAATAGCCATCGCCGGAGTAATGGGCGGCCACGAATCAGGAATCAATAAAGACACAACAGAGATAATTATAGAATCTGCAAACTTCAATGGCGCAAACGTCAGAAGAACAGCAACAACTCTCGGACTCCGCACCGAAGCAGTCCAAAGATTCGAAAAACAACTCGACCCAGAACTAGCACACCTCGCAATACTCCGAGCAATTGAACTCATATTGGAAGTAAGCCCAGGAGCGAAAGTCGCAGGACCAATCACAGACAACCACAAGTTCGACAAAAAACTCCGCGTAATAGAACTCAGCCCCGAGAGAACAGCTTCAAAAATCGGCATCGATATATCAAAAACTCAAATCAAAGAAATCTTAACTCGACTTCAATTCAAAGTTACACCAGGAGCAAAAAATACATTAAAAATCACAGTCCCATCTTTCCGTGCACAAAAAGACGTAAGCACCGAAGACGACCTAATAGAAGAAGTGGCAAGAATTTACGGATACGATCAAATCGATCCAGTACTCCCCTCTCTACCAACAAAACTACCAGAACCAAATCCAGAAAGAACAACAAAACACGACCTTCGAAGATTCCTGAGTTATGGACTCGGATACAACGAAATCCAAAGCTATTCATTCTACTCACAAGACGACCTCGACAACTGCAGCCTCGAAGAAGACACTCACGTTCGCGTAGAAAACTTCTTATCGGAAGACCAAACTCACATGAGAACAACTCTCGTCCCAAACATACTCAAAGCAATTCACACTAACGCAAAGAACTTCCCTGAATTCAATCTCTACGAAATCGGCCGAACATACAAAGACGTAAAAGGATTTTTCCCACTCGAAGAAAAATGGATTTGCGGAGCACTTGTAAAAAAACAATCCAACAAAGACATCAGACCATTTTATTTAGCAAAAGGAGCTTCGTCAGCAATATTCGCACACCTAAAGATACCATACGCAAAATTAGTCCATGACTGCAAAGCTCCATATGCACACCCAAACGCATCATGCACCATTCTTTCCTCAACAGGAGAAACACTAGGACACATCTTTGAACTTCACCCACAAACCGCAAAGAACTTCGAAATAGACAACCTATCAGTAGCACTCTTTGAATTAAACTTCTCGGCACTTTCAAGACTAGACAAACAAACCACAAGCTTCGAGGACCTCCGAAAATTCCCATCAATAACAATCGACATATCAGTACTCGTAAACAAAGAAATCGAAATAGGAAAACTCACAAACGAAATATACAAAGCAAACAAGCCTTTAATAACAAACATCGACCTCTTCGATCTCTATGAAGGAGACAACATCGACGCCAGCAAAAAATCAGTAGCCTTCAAAGTAACTCTTCAAGCAGAAGACAGAACCCTCACAGACGAGGATATGAAAAAAACCCAAGAAACAATCTTCACAAATCTTCAAAAACTTGGAGGAGAAATCCGAGGCCTTTAACAAGCCTCAAACAGGTCGCTTTTTCCCAGAGTTCTGATATAATAAATCGGCGAATTTTTAAGTCGCACTTTAAGAATAAAACATCATGAAAAATTATCAAAAAATCATAGAACAACTCAGACATCACGTCCCAGGAAATGAAGAGCACTTGGGGAAACGAATAGGGTTTTGGATCCTAGCAATAGGAATAAGCTGCACACTCCTAGGAACAATCACATTTGCAGGATTGGTTGGAATAATCTCTATCACACTCCCAGACGTATCAGATCTGGAAAACCTATCGGCAGCACAATCAACCGAGATATACGACCGAGATAACAACCTATTATACACAATCCACGGAGAAGAAAACCGAGAATTCGTACCATTAGCAGACATCGCCTTTGACCTCCAGGACGCAACAATAGCAATCGAGGACGACGAATTCTGGACACACAGCGGAGTAGACATCCCAGGAATCCTAAGATCAGTAGCATCAGAACTCGGAATAGGATCACCACGAGGAGGTTCAACTATCACTCAGCAATACATAAAGAACGCATTCCTTTCGTCACAACGAAGCTACATCAGAAAATTAAAAGAATGGATCCTCGCACTTCGCCTCGAACGCGAATATGAAAAAGAGAAAATCCTAGAACTATACCTGAACAGAATCCCATACGGAAACAACGCATACGGAATCCAAAAAGCAGCGGAAATATACTTCGACAAAGACGCAAAAGACCTGACTCTCGGAGAATCAGCCATCCTGGCAGCACTCCCCCAAGCTCCATCTAGATACAATCCATTTGGAAGCAACAAATACTCTCACTTATTAAAAGAATTCTCAGCCGAAGAGTTATTCCTCCGAAAAATTGAAAGCGAATCAGATCTAGAAATAGAGGAATACATCCGAGGATGTATCGGACAAACAATCGAATTGGCAGACAACACTTCCATATACATACCTGGTAGAAGTGACTTAGTTCTAAAAAGAATGGAAGAAATTGGATACATAAACGCCGAAGAACGCCAAGAAGCAGTTAACGAAATTCAAAACATCGAATTCAACGAATACCGCGAAACCATCGAACACCCCCACTTCGTCCTATTCATTAAACAACAACTCGAAGATAAATACGGAAAAGACGTTGTCGAAACTGGCGGACTCAAGGTCTACACAACTATAAACCCAGAACTTCAGGAATACGCCGAAGAAGTAGCTCTCTCAAAAGGAGAATACAACGAATCAGCTTACGGAGCGAACAACGTCGCAGTCCTCTCTATAGAGGCAAAAACAGGCGAAGTCTTGGCCATGGTCGGAAGTCGTGACTACTACAACGAAGACATCGACGGAAACGTAAACGTAGTAACTCGCCCACGCCAACCAGGATCTTCTTTCAAACCAATCGTATACGCACAGGCTTTCTACAATAGTTACAGCCCAGCCAGCGTAATCTACGATGTCCCAACAAAATTCGGTTCAGACGAACCACAAAACTACGACGGCGAATTCGGCGGACAAATGTCGATCAGAACAGCTCTCGGCCAATCTAGAAACATCCCTGCAATCAAAGCCTACTTCCTCGCAGGAGGCCAGGACTACATCATAGAACTCGCGGAAAAACTCGGGATCACATCCCTGGACGAAGCACACAGCTACGGATACCCACTCGCTCTTGGAGCCGGAGAAGTTTCACTTCAAGAAATGGTAAACGCATTCTCAGTATTCGCAAACGAAGGTAAAAAACCAGAAATCGTTTCAATCCTTAAAATAGAAAACGCAAACGGAGATGTCATAGAAGAATACGAACCAAAAGATCAAAAAGAAGTCCTAGACCCACAAATAGCATATCTCATCTCAGACATCCTATCAGATGAATCAGTTAAAATCGGCGGATATCTCAGCATCGAAGGAAACACCCTCGCAGCAAAAACAGGAACCTCTACAAAAGAAAACAAGAAAGACGCTGCCGGATCATCAGTCGCACCAGGAGATGGATGGGTCATCGGATACAGTCCTTCTGTAGTAACAGGAGTCTGGGTCGGAAATACAGACGGAGCACCAATGAATTTAAACGCAAACGGACATGACACAGCAGGACCAATCTTCAAATCAGTCATGGCAAAAGCTCTCTCTGAATTACCAAACGAATCATTCGTCGAACCAGAAGAAATCCAGCACGTATCAATAGCCGCAACTTCAGGACTACTCCCTAGCGCAAACACCCCAGAATCTTTCATAAAAGAAGAAGTTTTTGCAAATTTCGCAGTCCCAACAGATATAGACCAAAGCTTCTCAAGAGTAAAAATAGACAAAGTTTCTGGCAAACTCGCAAATGAATACACTCCAAAAGACGCAGTAGAAGATGTCCTTTTCATAAACCACAAACCAGTGGCTGCTTATGAAAACTGGGCAATCGCAATCAGAGATTGGTACACAGAAAATGAACCAGAGATCCTTCCAGACCAATACTATGGAGCAGGAATAAAAATAGAATTCGGATATCCACCAACAGAATACGACGACATTCACACAAAAGATGCAGCAGAAAACGTCCCTGAAATTATCATAATAGACCCAGTCGCAAACCAACAGCTTGGAGAGGGAAATTTCACCGCCACAATCAACTACTCAGCACCAAACGGAGTAGACCGAGTTCTCTACTACATAGACGAACAATTTAAGTACGAAACAAAGACCGCGCCATACGAAGGGCACCTACGAATCTCAAAATTCTTATCCCCTGGTTCACGCCACCTAATTACAGCAAAAATCATAGATAAATTAGGTTACAGCGCAGAATCAGCCATAGAAATAAAGGTAGAGAAATAGCAGGCAAAACAAGCCGAAAAACACCCTTTAGACCGTTGCTAGTAAAGCTCTTTTATGGTATAATTACTGGATGAAATACACAAAAGAAAAGCTAGAAAAACTAAAAAACCGTTGGACTACAACCAAGGGGAAGCGACTAGTTAAAAAGATCAAGGAAACACGGTGCTATTTGAGCCCAATCCTATACAGAAAAGTCGTCCAAAACTTCCCGCACATCAATGACGATGAGGTCGTAGACGGAATAGACTTGAGAGGTATCAACCTCGCAGGTTTCGATTTCCGAGTACCAGTCCTAGAAGACGAATCTGGCTTCGAAGAGGAATTGGCAATTCTTTCATACATTCATTTTGAAGGAGCAACATTGAAACACTCTACCTTCCAAGACGGAAAGGTCCATGACTGTTTCTTCGAGAATTCAGACTTGAGCCACTCAAACTTCAAAGGAGCAGCACTCAACACATGCTCATTCCACGGCACAGACATGACAGGAGCCCTACTCGGAGGATCAAATTTGATCAACTGCAACTTCACAGACACAACTATTCGAGACATTAATTTCTCAACAGTACTAACAGACCAAAACACAATTTTTAGTCAAAAATTAAAGGACGAAAAGGAAGAAAACTACCATCTAGCAAGCGTCCAATACAAACAGATCAAGGAGATGTATAAAAACTCAAGTCTCCATTCCCAAGCAGATGTATATCACTACCGAGAAATGGTCTCACGAAGAAAAACAATGAAGTGGTACAACCCACTCAGAATCATGAATTTAATTTTCGCAGACCTAACCTGTAAATACGGAACTTCAATAGTGAGAATCCTGCTCTGGATAGCAGGAACGGTCACTGCATTTGCACTCCTCTACTGGGCCATGCAAAACGTCCTATACCACAACTCACC
>CAZBZZ010000016.1:0-14628 GCA_964496555.1 uncultured Candidatus Peribacteria bacterium | reverse complement strand
CAATTACAGATGAAGAAATACATCGGGATGTAAGAAAAACTCCTAGATACAGAGAAAAAGTGGCATCTTTCATGGAAGAAAAACTAGAGAAAGCAGAAGCAAACACTGAAGAAGAAGCTTTGCTAAGAAGAGAACACACTATGTCTAGAATCCAAAGAGTCATAGATGCAATCATGATAGAAGACAACGAACTAACAAGAAAACTAGGAACAAAACAAAGAAAAATCGAATTAGAATTAGATAAAACCATACGGGAAACAAGCTCACACTCTGGAATAGAAAGCTACAAAATCAAAATAGATGGAGTCGATTCATTCTACGTATTAGAACTAACCGGCCTCAGAGCTTCTGATAAAGAAATCTCATTTGCCATTAAAATGTCAGGAACAAAAACCCCATATCAAACATTTGATCGATGGGGAGACGCAGAAGTTACAAAACTATTCAAAGGAATATTAGAAGATGATGTAAATGCCGACAGTCGTAAAATAGAACTATCAGATGATGCAGAAGAAATCCTCCAAGAACACGGAGTAGAAATAGAAGCAATGTCAGGTAAATTCGAGAAATTAACAACCCTAGAATTAAAAGAAATAGCAAAAGCAGGAAAAGATTTCCAAAAAGTGATGGGTTACAACAACGCCGAAAGAGGTGGACACACAATTGCAAAAGAATTAGAAAAGATTTCAGAAAGATTAGCAAAAAAGCTAAAAATATCTAAATCAGAAATAAAAACACTGACATTCACCTACAAAAAAACCAAAGACAAATTATCATGGGGAAGAGCAGAAGGATTTGGAGCAGAAACAGAAGTTGCAGAAGCAATCCTAAAAATAAAACAAAAAGAATTAAGATCAGGAAAATCCGACACAGTCGAATTCCTTAATTTCGCAGCCAGAAGTGAAACAGGTTCCTGGGACGAAGACCTGGAAAAAACACGAAAGAAAGAATTAGCACAATACAGAAAAGACATGTTGAAAAAGATGGAAAAACATCACTTTCTACACGCATCTGTACATGAATTATCAGCAGACGAATTCATTCAAAGCTGGGAAGAATTTGATGGAGCACAAGACCTCACAAACATAATGATGGCTCCCCCATTCAACTTAACCAAAGCACAAATTGGCCCAATGCTAAACAAAATCATATATGGAGCAGGCCTACTTGATAGAAATGATGAAGTCCAATTCGCAGATATTTTCGACGATATGAACAGCCATGAATGGAAAGTAACAGTTCCATTCCACCTAGAAAAAGGCAAAAATTTCATAAAAGAATACAAAAGACTTCTAGGCAAAAAATTGAATAGAACCCTTACAGAAGACAAATCACTAGATTCATTAACAACCAAAATTGCACTTCCATGTATTCAACTTCTTGAAACAATAACAAAACTAAGACATCAAAAAGACACAAAGAAAAAACGCAACGACTTGGATATAGAAAAAATAGAAAACAGAAAAGACTTAACTCCAAAACAGAAAGAAATCAGAAAAGGAATCCACAACGCATGTGCTTTCAAACAAAACAAACAAAAAGCATGGCGTAGATTCGTAGCATGGACAGCAGGAAGAGAGACAGTAGTACACCTCTGTGACATGGATGGAAACAAATTCCAAACAGAAGAAGGAATCTTCCAAAGATACAACAGTCCAAAAGCAGCATATTCAATGCTAATAAACAGAAAAGGACTATACAAAGAACGAACAGATCCACCAGAATTAGTTGAAGAAAAAGTCGTTAAAGAATTCAACAAACTACTTAAACTAGGTTACGTAAATCTTCAATTAAAAGGAGGAACCGAGAAAAAATCATACACACCAAAACTAATAAGCTCAGTAGACGATCTGATGAAAATGAATGCCGAACAAAAAACAGCATTTCAGCTCGGATTCTTGGTTGAAAGATCAATGAAACACTCATCTCAACTAAAAGAAGCAAAAGCAGCTCTCGGAGACATCGATAATCCTCAAGTAAAACTAATAGTAGAACAACTCCTGGCAAAAGGAGTCCCTCCAACACAAATTAAAGCCATTGCAAGCAAAGTTGGATTAGCATTAGGAGGAGCAATAGAAGTAGACAAAACAACAGGAACAGTCTCATTCGCAGGATTAGGAGGAGGAGTAAGCTTCGCATTAACTGACGGATTCAGCCTCCACGTAGCAGGAGGATACTATGACGGAAACTGGGGCGGCTCAATCGGATGCTCATTCAACGTATCAGAAACAGGAAAACCTCCAGTCTCAGTAGGAGTAACTATAGGATTAACAGGAATCGGAGTCGGAGTTGGAGGAGCTGTAGAATTCGACAACGGACAAAAACTACATCTATCCGCAGGTATAGGACTAGGTTGGACCGGAACAATTATCCCAGGTGGAGGAATAGCGTATGAATTCCAAAACGTACAAAAAGGTGTTAATAACAAAATTCAAGAAAACTTCGAGAAATCAGACTATGCAGACGTACTTGCAAAATGGACAAGACATCCAGGCACCCCAGAAGCAAAATATCAAGAATTAATAAGAATACCAAGAGTTGGACAATGGGTTCAACAATTACAAGCAGCATACGGAGTTACAAACGAAGCAATCGTATATGCATTATCAAATGTAAAAGCCGAACTAATCCTTCAAGGATTCAAAGACTACAAAAAATTCCCATTAGACAAGCCAGGAATATACATAGCAGGAATCATACCGATTCCAACTGTATCTTTCCATCTCGGATCAGCAGAGATCATCATTCCTAGAAGGAAAGCAATTGCAAAAGCATTAGATCAATTATCAGATGTATCGGCAACAGACAGACTCACAAAAGAAAAAATATTAAAGTCCGAAAAAAGCTTGATGGCTTTCCTCAAAAAAGGAGAAAAACCAACAGGCAAATTCGTAGAACAAATGGGAGAATTAGTTTACTCAGAAGGCAGATTAATGAGCCTCCAAGAAAGCAAAGAAGTAGACCTTAGCAAGTGGGCAGCAAACATAGAAACCTACAATGCAAAACTTTTAGAATCAAACATGTCTCTAGTAAGAACAGAAGTAGACGGAGAACAGAAAATAGAGCTAAAAATTCATCACGACGAAGCAAAAGACATGGCAATGTACATAGATCCAGCCCTATCAGGGAAAGGATCAGAAAAAGGAAGCCTTCAAATCATAAAATCAGGAGACAAATTCTTCGTAGAAGGAAATCTAAACGACCTCGTCGTTTCGAGAGAAAGATTCACTTATCACGGACAAATCAGTGAAGGAAGAGCGAGTGTCAGAGACGTAATTGTGTTGAGACAATCATCTTCTCTAAGAGGAAATCGTGACAGAAATTGGATCACTCAAAACTCAGGATCAATGCTACAAAAATCAATGGGAGAAAGTTGGAGAATGTTAAGAGGCGCAGCAGGAACTGACAGCATGCAAACAAACATGATAGAAGTCGCTGGGTATGCAACAAAATCATCGGCTCAATTAAGTAAAGTTAACCAAGCAAGAACAAAAGAATATAGAGACTCTACTCCAAACTTATCAGTAGAAGTTGATGAAGCAAAACGCGCAAGAATGGAACAAAGAATCAAAGAACGTAGAGAACTTCTTGGACAAGTTTCAAAAGAAGAGTACGAAAAAGAACCTATTCAAGAAGATGTTTTAAGCGAATTAGACGAACTATACTCAAAGGACCGAAAATTCAAAACAAAATTAAAAGCAATAGTAGATCAACCTGAAAAAATAACAGAATTAGTAAAAGAATATCTTCCAGAAGCAAACAAAAAAACATTAAATCACGCAATCACATATCTCCAAGATAAGTGGTATACGAATTTCATAAAAGAATGTATAGCAGACCCAGAACCAAAGATGCTAAAACGCATCAGGGACAGAATAAAGCAACGGGTCGAATACGTACGAAAAAACGTATTACTTCCAATGTTCAACGAATCACTCGGAAGACTAAGCCCAAAACCAAACTTCACAGCTGAAGAACTCACAAAAGAAGTATTGGACAATAATTACGGAGACTTATTGAAAAAATTAAACGAACCAAGAGTAGATCTAGAAGAATTGTTTGCAGTAACATCAGTTCAAGATTTTGCAGCATTCTTCTCAGGATCAAGAGCATGGGAGGAAGGTAAAAAAAGAGGAGCATTAGCTCACACACAAAACTACTCAACTCCTGAAAACAAACTAGAATACGTAGATAAACTAGGACTTCTCTCAGCAACTATCAAAAAATACCCGGCAATCAACAAAAATCTGGCAGAAATGACAGAAGCTGATAAGAAAAATATGGCAATTAGAAGAGTTATCCTAGAGATAGCAAGTCCAATCCCTAAGGACCTCAAAGAATTCACGAAATCCCCTCTTGCGATGAAAATCGCGAACATGGAATCGTTCGAATTATTGATGGGAGAAGAAGATTCACAAAACTATAACGAATTCCTCAAAGGACAATCAGAAACACAACATACAAAAGCGGTCAAGAAATTCCGCAAATTAGTATTACAAATCAGAGCTGCACAACATAAAGGAGTAGCTCTAACAACAAAAATCGACGGGAAAACACTATATTTAGCCTTCAAAGCCAACGTCGAAACAGGAGCATACGCAAAATGTGCAAACCCAAGTTTTGACGCAGCGGAAAGTGGCTATATAGTAGGTATGGAAGAAAACGTTGTTCTCTTCAAAGAAACAACAGAAGTCAGAGACGCAACCATGGGAAGAGCCGATCTAAGCCTATCATTACTGTTAGCAGTGAAGACTACAGTGACGAGAACGCCGGAACCAGTAGAAGAGATACCAGACAAAGATCCAATCATTGGAATAACAAACATCGACCCAAAACCAACAGTTGTAACAGGAGGTGCAGGAACTGGATCAGGAAACACCTACACAAGCGGAACAAGCACAGTTAGCCCAAGCGGACACTAATATAAATAAAACATATAAAATAATCATATGAAAAAATTTATTACAATAGCAGCATCTCTGATAATGCTACTATCAAATACACTCACAGTATTTGCAGAGGATATAAAACTAAAACAAATCTTCACACCAGAAAGAGATGGGATTCCTTTCGACGGAGAAGGCCTAGCATACCCATCATTCAATAATTTTACTGATAACCCAAATATTGGAAATGCACTATATAATGATTCGAGTCCATACCAACAACTAACAGATGGTGACGAACGAGTATTTACTCACGTAAAACATCAATGTAAAGATGGAGGAACAAATTGTTGCCCAGCAGGAGATTTGAATCCAACCGCAACCTGTAAATACTACGACACGATAGGAATCGTAGACCCAGTAACAGGATCTCAAAATCTAGAAATAGGAGATATACTCAGATTTCAAATATATTTCCACAACAATGGAAGTGATACATATGATTCAAATACAGCAAAAGATAGTGTCGACGCCAGAACTGTAAAAGTGGGAATAGACGTAACAGACATTTCAAGCATACCAAGTGATCCAGAACCAAACATAATTCGACCAAAAGGATTCATTTCAGCGATAGACAATACATATATAATAGATGGACAAACCCTGTTGGGACAAACTGCAACTGACGATACACAAGCCTTTTACGCACCAAACCTAACAAACGTATCACTTCAAATAGTACCAAATAGTGCATATTTAGAAATGAATACAGATGGAGACAATTCAACTATAGAATTATCCCAATATATAACACAACCAACAGGAATAGAATTCGACACAGATATAGCAATAAACCCAGCAGGTTACGACGTAAACGTAACACCAATTTATCAAGGAACAAAAGCTTGGCTACAATTCGATAAATTACCAGGATGTTTCCGATACAGTGGACTCGCATATTTCGACGTAGAAGTAGTTGCAGAAGAACAACCAAACTATTGTGAATCTCTAACACTAACAAATGTAGCAAACCAATGTGAACTAGATGCAAAGGCAACCGTATTTGAACTAGATTTAACATTCATATTAGACCCACTAGAAGACTCTCCTCAATACGTAAAAATAGAATCACCAGCAGATCCAACAGGAAGTATATATATAGACGGAGAATATTACGATCTACCAGAAGTCATAGAAATTAATGAGACAAGCAATCCAATTACTGGGATATACTTCGGTATCGGCCAACTAGAAGCTCAATATTCAGAAGCAGACGGAACTCCAATAACAGAAGAATTCATACCAGGGAGTACAACTCCAATCACAGTCGACATCAACTGCTACGACTCAATCCAAACTTGTAAGAACGAATGTGACAACATATGTGTCACCCATCCAATTGAAACACCAGTTGGAAGTTGGTCAGTGTTCAGCGGCCAAGCAACAGACTACATAGGAGGCCAATGGTATGACGAAATCCTATACTCGGTAGAAGACGGATACGGTGAATTTTACTCATCTATAGATGACCTAATAGCAGCCCACCCAGACGCATATCCAAACCCACACGGATCAGAAATATGTACAAATTTTGCTCAATCACAAGACCTAGTTAACGTAATATCAAATGCAATAACAGGAGGAGATGACAAATACCGAATGACAAAAGGCCTCGACTCACCCAGATCAAAAAATTCAAACAACAGAATCCTTCCAGCAACAGATACATCAGAAGAAAACGACGAAAACTCTCGATTCCAAAACAATCTATTTGGAGCTGACATATTCGGCACAGAAGGACTTGGAACACCATCAACAGAGACAAAAATTCAGCCAACAAGCCAAACAGGCTCAGATTTTGAATTTGAAACAAGTAATTTTGAATTTGGAACCAACCCAGAATATGGGTCAGGAAGTTTCGAAACAGCAGATGGAACAGGAATCTCAGAAATAGATCTAGGTAACATAGACACAGGATTCGAACTTGAATCTCAACCAGAAGATCCACTAAATCCAGTAGATACAAATCCACCTGACTTCGGAAATCTAAACCTAATCTGCCCAGAAGACGCAGGGTTTGAAGGACTAAAAGCACCTCAAGATACACCAGTATACTTCTATGCAGCAAAAAAAGGCTTAGAAAAAATCAAAGTCGAAGGAGAATGTGATGATGGAAATTGTGAAGAATATTTCGACATAATAGATGTAAAATGTAGTTCATTATCTTTCGCCAACGAACCAGTCTGTATTGAAGATAATCAATCAAACATTTTTGAAATTTCAGAAATAGAATTCACAACAAAAAGTGACACTGACCCAAAAACATTCACAGTAGGAGAAACTCAATCATCAACATTTTGGGCAACAACTCCACCAAACACTGGATTTTTCTTCGCAGTAGATGCTCAAGACCAACCAACAGGAGATCAAGAAAATCTACTTCTAACAACATACAAAAACGTTTGGTACACAGGAGAAAAATCGACTGTAACAACAAGTGTTAACAAACTAGGAGAAATATACATTTCAGACAATACAGCATGTAAAGAAACATACGAACCATGCGCAGACATTGACCCTGTATGTCAGGACCTTGCATTCAATGTATACGACGCAGCAAGCGGACTCAAAACAAACGCAACCCCAGCAACTCTACCAGCGAGCAAAAACTATATGCTCGAGTCATTCGTCACATATGAACCTGCTAATCCAACATATAGCACAGACTACAAATTAAAAAATAGTGCTTACGGAAGATTGTATGAATCTATGGAAAACCCACAGTTGCCAGGAACATATATACCAGTCCAATCAGACTCAACAACAGAAATAACAGAAGTCCCACTAAACAAAAGAGTATTCTTCTTCCCAAATAAAAATTTAGATCCAGGTATATACCCAGAAGCACTAAAAATCACAGCAACAGATTCAAGTCTAGAAGACGAACTAGGATGTACAAAATATGTAGCACTCACAGTTTCAGAAGTAGACGCCTGCGAAATCATAGTTCTAAATACAGATCCAAGTTGGTCACCCAACGCACCTGCCACAACCCCAGAATCAACAGAACTTTCTATAGATGGTGACCCTGGTGCATACGAAGGACCTATACAATTCACAGTAACAGGAAATGGTGCATACTTGAGCAAAGACAACGTTGCAGACCCTGATCTAAATCCAAAACCACAAACATTAACAACAACCATATCAGAGGCTATAGACGGAGTTTACTTATTCGGCCCAACACTCGAAACTTCATGGACAGCTTCAGTAATAGCAATCGAAGAAGACAACACAAAGTGTTATGACGATTACGAATACAAATATGATCCACCTGGTGAAGATCCAGTTTGTCAAAATCTGACAATAATTGAACCTGCAGGAAGCTGGACTCTTAATGGAAGTGATGAACAGGACTTCGAAGTTGAAATCCAAAGCAATCCTGCAAATTACGTCTGGCCAATAAAATGGGACGTAACAGCATCACAAGGCGCTCCAACTTTTGAGCATCAAACAACAACATCAAAAACTAACGTATTAAAAAACGTAAACGACACTGCTGCAGTAGAAATTTACGTACCAGGCCAACCAAACTGTATAGATACAAAAACTGTAACAACAACACCAACAACAGTCAGTCCATCAATCAAAAAATACGTCAAAAATGGAGAACTTGATGACAAAGAAGAAGATGCAAACGATGGAGATTGGGACGACCTAATCAACATACAAGGACAGGAGGAAGAAAGCGGAAACATACCAGAAGACAGCAAATACGTAACATACAAAATCACATTCTATCCTGGTGAAGGGAAAAGCGTTTCATCAGCCCTAATTCAAGAAAAATCATTCGAAACTGATGGAGAAATTGAAGGATCACAAGGAGGAAAACTAACCTTTGACCAAGACGAAGAAGAAGAAACCCTAACAATCGAAGTAAAAGAAAACAGCAACAAAAAATACCTATCACATGATGAAGATGAATTAGACATCTGCGAATACGACAAAGATGGGAACTTAGATACAAACAAAGTTTGTGTATCTATTCAGGACTATGAAGACTTCGTAGATGAAGAAGATGGAAGTGACATCGAATTCCAAGATCTAGTAGACGCATTCGCCGACAATGATGAAGGCCTAGTCTTCAACAACATCGAAGATGTATCAAGAATCCGCATCTACTACGAAATGGAAAACGAAACAAATCTAACTAAAGGAGCCTGCCAAGACCTCGACCCAGAAAAAGACGGTTGTGGTGAAAAATTCGTAAACGAAGCATACTTCGAAGCATTCAAGAATGACGATCTCGGAACTCCAAAGGTCGACGACGGAGACGACGAAACAGAAGTGGTAGCAATCTGCCAATTCATCATAACTCGTTCAGCAGGAGATGTATTCTTCAACTCCCCTCTTAAAGCAGGTATAGATGTAGCATTTTGTTCTGAACAAAAGAATATCCAAGGTCCAACAATTAAAGGAATACTAGAATCAGATCCAGAAATCCCAAAAACAGGTGCAGGAGACTTGGAAGGAAAAACTTTCCTAACAACTCCAACTCATGACATCTGTAAATACTCAAATGTAGAAGGAGCAACTGAAGGAGCATACGACAACCCACTCAAAAGCTTCTCAAGTACCATTTGTGAGATGCAAGCAGAAGTAGCGGAAGGATGGCAAAAAGAACACGTCGTTAATCAAATTAATGCCAATATTTCAAAACTAACAAAGTGGCACACAGGAGGACTCGACACAGAAATAAATGGACAAGCCCCACAAAACGCAACCAGCAACATCTATAGCTGGGAAAATAAAGAAGTAAACATCAATAATCTAGAAATCAGCTCAACCAACCCACCTCTGACACAAACATATGTAGTCAGAAATGGAGACCTGAATATAAATGGTGACATCAAATACCAAGATTTAGGCACAACTGGCCTCCTTGGAGCCCTAATCTTGAAACAAATCCCATCTGCAGCCTTCATAGTAATCGATGGAGACATCAACATCCACGAAGATGTAGAACAACTAGACGGAGTATTCATAGCTATCGACACAGATGACTTAGGAGACGATGGAAACATCAACTCAACAGGTATCTCATACACCCAACTAACAATCAACGGAATATTAGTTGGTGACGTAACAAACCTATTCGAACAACGAAGGCTTGTCGGAGACATCTCACAAGACGAAGGTTCTGTAACAATTAAATTCAGCGAAAACTTCCTATTAAACACCCCTCCTGGATTATCAGAACTCTTAGATCTTACTCAATTACGAGTAGCGTACTAAGAATACTAGACCCCAAAACAACCAAAAAAGCCGCTCAAAACATTGGGCGGCTCTTTTTTTGTCCCAACCTCCTTGCTATAATTCCACCCCACTCACACCCACAAAATGGCAGAAGAAAAAATCAAAAACATCTACTTCTTCTACGGTGAAGACACCTATACTCTTCATCAAAAAATCAAATTTTGGAAAGATCAATTTGAAAAAAAACACGGTGGCGACATGAACATCGAAACAATTGAAGGAAAAACTCTCGAACCAAAGTCATTCGGCACAAACCTTCAAGCACTCCCCTTTTTGGCTGAGAAACGATTGGTAATCGTAAACAACTTCCTCGAAAAAGCCAAAGCAGATGAGCAAAAAACCATAGCCGACATCTTAAAAACTGAAGTCCCCGACTTCTGCATTCTTGTCTTCTCAGAAACAAAATCCCCAGACAAACGAACAACCCTCTACAAAACTTTAAAAAAGATAGCAAAAGTAGAAGAGTTTACGCCCCTCTCACCTCCACAATTAGTGAAATGGATCACAGAACAAACCAAACAAAGAGAAGGCATAATAGGCCAATTAGAAGCAAATTTCTTGGGCGAAAGAGTCGGACCCAACCTTTGGCAACTATCAAATGAAATAGACAAACTAATAAGCGCCTCAGGCAAAAACACGTCAATAACAAAAAAAATGATAGAAGATCTTGTTTCCGAATCTCTCTCAAGCTCAATCTTCAAACTCACTGACTCACTAGCAACCAAAAATCGGAAAGGATCACTCAAAGTTTTCAAAACTCTAGTAGAAAGCGGTGAAGATTTAATGATGATCTTCTACATGCTAATTCGACATTTCAGAATCCTGATCCAAACTCACTCGCTAGTAGAGCAAGGCGAACATCACTCAGCCGTAGCAAAGAAACTCAAACAACACCCATACGTCGCACAAACTGCTGCGAGCCAAAGCAGAAATTTCACGCGCGACCAACTCAAAAAAATCTATGGACAATTACTCCAAATAGACAAAAGCTTCAAAACCGGCCGAATCAAAATCTCAGTCGATGACGCCCGCGAACTCTTGCTCGAAATCGAGCGATTCATCATCGAAACGTGCAAATAATTTGTTCAACTATCCAGACCGACAAAAAGAGCCACCCAACAGATTGAGCAGCTCTTCGCAAAATTGAACTATTTTTTTGAACACAAGAGGCTATCACAGACTACATCCTTGCATACCTATCTCTTTCCCACTGAGTCACTTGTTGTATATATTCTTTCCATTCAGCCTCTTTCATATCAGCGTACATAGCATGCAAATTAGAACCCAACACCTCTCTCATAAGCTCGCTTTCTCTAAATGCCTGAGTAGCCTCATTCAAATCCCCAGGCAAAGCAGAGATACCAAGCCCCACTTTTTGATCAGGACTCATCTCAAAGATATCTCCCTTAATAGGATCCCCTGGATCAATCTCATTTTCTACCCCATCCAAAACAGCACCCAACAGAACCGCCTCTGCAAGATAAGGATTTGCCAACGGATCCATCGCTCTATACTCAAGCCTCATAGAGTTCCCATTCTTAACATCAGGAACTCTAACAAGAGTAGACCTATTAGAAGGCCCCCAAGCTATATTAGTCGGAGCTTCAAAACCAGGAACAAGCCTCTTATATGAATTCACCACAGGATTGGTCACAGCGGTAAACGCCCTAGCATGCTGCAACAATCCTCCAGCAGCAAACCGTCCAATCTTAGACAATTCCATCGGCATATCAGGATCATAAAACCTATTCTCTCCAGTTTCAGCATCAACCAAGCTTAAATTTTCATGAGCTCCAGAACCATTCACCCCAAACACAGGCTTTGGCATAAATGTAGCAAAGTAACCAAAATCATCAGCAACTTGCCTTACAATCATCTTATACAACATTACAGCATCAGCTTGTTTCAAAGCATCATTAGCAGCAAAATTAATCTCATGCTGATTCTCAGCAACCTCATTGTGACCAGCTTCCACCTTTAACCCAATATCCCTCAACCTCATCATCATTTCAGTTCTCATTTCAGATACAACCCCAGGATCATAAACATAGTATTCCGCGTTTGTTTTTGAATCAAAAACAGGATTTCCCGCTGGATCTTTCGGAAAAATAAAAAACTCCAATTCAGGAGAAACCTTAAATCTATACCCCATCTCTCTAGCTTTTTCCACCTGTCTTATCAGAACATTTCTAGGACTAAAATCGACCGGAGTGTCATCAACATTATGCAAAGTAGTCATAACTCTAGCAATCTTCCTCCCATTTTTACTTTCTTTAGGATCACGAAAAGCAGTAGCCAAATCCAACTTCATCCACGCCTCACTCTCATTCACACCACGCCCACTTCCTTTCAAGGAAGATGCATCAATTCCCTGCCCACTTACAGCAACATCTTCAAATCTTTCCACTGGAACATCAATCCCTAACAATCGACTTTCTACATCACTAGCATGAACAATAACAATATCCGCCTCCATAACTCCCTGAACTCTTTTCTTAACATCAGCTCTCTCATCATCAGACAATTCCATTACATCGATATGTTCATGCATTTCAGAAGACAATTCCGGCAATCCTTCAGCAGCTTCACCCATAACAATTTTGGTTAAAAATTTTTTAAAACACCCGAAACCTACCCCTTGCTTTTCCAATTTTCAATAGTAAAATAAAGACACTTTACAAGCTGTAGAAAACTCAAGACAAGCACGCGAAAACCACTAACCAAAGCCAAAAACACATCCCAAAAGACACTCCGCCCCACAATCTCCAAACCAAAAACCACACCCCCTGTCGAAACTTTCTACAACAAAAACAAGCTTGACCAAACACAACCTCTAACGCACAACAACACATGTCCAAAGAACTACTTCCCATCCTCACCGCAATAGGCCTCACAGACAAAGAAGCCCGTGTTTACTTATCAATGATCGAGCTCGGTCAAAGCATAGTTTCACAAATAGCAACCAAAGCAAAAATCAATCGTGTCACCACATATGACATTCTAAAAAAGCTAAAAGAAAAAGGACTCCTTTCAACCATAACAAAAAACCGAATCAAATACTTCTCTCCAACCGATCCAGAAATAGTCGCATCAACATTCGAACAAAAAGCGAACTCCCTCAAAAACGCAGTCCCAACATTAAAACGCTTAAGAGGAGAAACCGTCCACCCACTCATTCAATATTTCGAAGGACTAGAAGGGATCAAAGCCATATACGCAGACACACTCACAACAAAAAAAGAAATAGTAAACTTTTCAAACTCAGAAGAGATTCGAAAAATCTGGCCAAACTATGACAAAGAATATGTAGAGAAAAGAGCAAAGAAAAAAATCTTCCTAAAAGGGATAATTCCAGCTGACGAAGCCGGAAAAAAAGTCCACTCCGAAGACACCAAATACAACAGAGAAATGCGACTAATGCCAAAAGATAAATACAACTTCACAAACGAAATAAACATCTATGATGACAAAGTTGCGATCATTTCATTTGCATCAGAACAACCAATCGGAATGATCATAAAATCTTCCCAAATCGCAGCTAGCCAAAGAGCCATCTTCCAAATGTGTTGGGACTTTGCATCTATCGACAAAAACGCCCCAAAGAACAACCTAAGCCTATTTTAGAACTATTCCTTCTTCCAACCCCAACCTAACTCAGGATGACGACCATCAACAGCAATTCGTACATTAGCGGTATCCGTCTTATGCTTCCTACAAAAATTCAAAGCTTGGTAAGCAACACTAGAAAATACAGAACCAATCTTTCCTTTGATATGGGACCGATGAGGCTCCAAAGACCCAGATATACTGAAGTCATGCTCAGACATACAATCTGAACCAGATATATTAACTCTGACAGACATAACAGTTTCAAAAACCTCCATCACACCATCAGGCACACCAATATCCGTATTACTCCAATCACAAGAACCATTTAAAGAAGTCATCAATTCAAGAAACTCTCCATCAAGTCCAACCAATTCAATGCATGATTCAACGCCTCCTTCAGTGGTCCATACAGGATGCTCTTTTATCTCGTCACCATTGGTGATCATTATAGTTTTTGGCACAAATTCATTCATAATTTTTTATTACACAAGAACAACATTCTAATGTTTTTAGCGGGTTTGTCAACCCGGGGAACTAAATCAGCGCCCCAACTTGCAAACAAAGCTTTTCCTCGAACTGAGGAGCAATGATTTGCAAACCAATTGGAAGGCCATCCTTCCCTGAACCAGCCGGACATGCCAACGAAGGCACACCAGCCGCACTTGCTGGAATTGTAAGTGCATCAGCCATATACATGGCCAGAGGATCATCCAACTTCTCACCTATCCCAAAAGCAGGATAAGGAGAAACCGGTCCAATCAATACATCAACTTTCTTAAAAGCTTTTTCAAAATCTTCAATAATTTTCGTCCTAACT
>CAZBZZ010000015.1:0-14709 GCA_964496555.1 uncultured Candidatus Peribacteria bacterium | reverse complement strand
CCAATCTTCAAATTCAGCCCACCCCTTGCCTACCAAAAAATCCCTCAAAACATACGCAGCCATAGGGAAAGAAGGAATTTTAAAAACCCCTTTTTCACCACCACCATCCTCTTCATCCTGACCTTTAAAATTCAAAGCACCTTTTTCAAGCAACTCAGCCCTAAGCCTTGTACTATAAATAGACTCCACAAGATCTCTCATCCGTGCCATGCAAGCAAAAATCATTAATCTTAGCTCCTCTACCCCTTGCCTTACCTCAGGATTAAGATCAGAAACAGTAGATTCAGAATTTAGCCCCACCTCAGCCTTCAAACCAAGTCGAACAGCCTTTTGCTCAGCCAACTTTGCCAAAGTCATAACAACCGAATCCCCCACTTCTTCAAGAGACATGTCTCCTTCAATGTCAAATCCTCTTTCTGCTATTTCATAATCACCCATAATAATTTTTTAAATGGAGCCGATCATACCAAATCCTCTTTCAAACATCCACCCTTTTTCTCTATACTGCAAATCATGAAACCACAAATCAAAACCCTCCTCACAAAACTCGAAAAAACTCGCAAGCTTTTCTGGAACATCCCCCCTGAAACTGGCCTTTTCCTCAACAACTTTATTCGACTAAACAAACCTGCAAACGTACTCGAAATAGGAACCTCAAACGGATACTCTGCCATCTGGATGGCAGAAGCACTTTCTCAAACAGGGGGCCATCTCTACACAATCGAATCCCACAAAAAACTCCGCTTCCCATTAGCAAAAAAACACATCGCAAAAGCCGGCCTCACCCCTCACGTCACTCAGATCCTCGGCCACGCCCCCGAAGCAATCCCACCCAAACCAAAAAAATTTGATCTCATCTTCATCGACGCAACAAAGTACGAACACATTGATTACTTGAAAGCCATAGTCCCTCGCACACACAAAGGCTCAACCATAATCACAGACAACGCAATCTCTCACAAAAAAGACCTCAAACCCTACTTCAAAAAAGTCGCAAAACTCAAAAACTTCGAAACTCACCTGCTCGACATCGGAAGTGGCTTGCTCATAAGCACCAGAACCTAAACCTTCAAATCACCCAAAGGCTTCCGCTCACAATGCTCCAGCTTTTCATCTGTATATCCAAACAAAGAAATCGCAACCGGCCACAAGCCCAAGCCGTCTTTCCCCTCGCGACTTACCCCGCACGCTTCCAAAACCGCAATTTCATCAAAAGACCCAACCCACAAACTCGCAACCCCCAAATCCGCAGCAGCCAATTGAGAATAAGCACAAGCCAAAGTCGCATCCTGCACAGAATACAATTTCCGAGACCGATCTCCAAACCTATCAGCCCCTTCCTCAGGAACAGCAAAAAACACAATCGCAGCAGTAGCACCTTTGAACCGATCTTGCTGACCAGTGATTTCAGCAAACTTACCGAGCAACTCAAGATCAGTAGTCACCCGAACTCGATATGCTTGATAGTGAGCAGCGGTAGGAGCCAACTCCATAACTTTCAAAATCTTCTCCAAATCCCCCTCCTCTACTTGCTTGCCATTATAGGCCCTGCACGACACACGCCCCGCTATAACATCTGAAAATTCCATATTTATAAGGTTAAATTCACAAATCTTACAATCCACCTTCCAAAAACTTTCGCAACTTCGCAACAGCCTGCCCCCTGTGACTAATCTCATTTTTCTTTTCTTGCCCCAGCGCCGCATATACCTCATCCGAACCATCCGCCAAAAAAACCGAACTCAACGGCAAGCCAGGCAAAAGATCAACCTCAGCCTCCTCAACAATCCTACCCGGAGTCTCCCCTTCAAAATATTCCTCAAACAAATCATCCTGATCCGACTGGCTCGAGCCAGAACCCCGAGGTCCCACCACGCAAGCATTGCAAACAAACTTCGCCTCACGTCCAGCCCCACCCGAAGCCCGAACCTCCATCTCCTTCATAAAATGCTCAAGCCATTCCTCGTCCGACGCATCGTGCCCCGCCCCCCAGCGACGAGTCTCAAGCCCAAGCTCATCAGCCAAAGCATCCACATAAATCCCAGAATCCTCACCCACCACATAATCAAAATCATGGCCCGCATCGCGAACCAATTTACCGTGATAGTACAAAGCCTTTTTCGCTGCATTCTCTGCGTGAGTCTCCCCATCCTCAACAAAATCCCCATCCTCAACCTCATAATCACCCAAAAACTCAACCTGCAAATCAGGCACACCAGCCAAAAAACCAGCTATCTCACCAAACTTCCCTTTGTTTTTTGTTGCTATAAGAATTTTCATACGTCACGCAGTATACACGCGACTACTCTTCCGCGTCTACATCACACGACTCACCCACTTCAGGGAATTCCTCAGGATTAGCAACAACATACTCATTGCCATTAGCAAACCGAACCAAAGCCTCAAGGATTTCTCTATTAACGATCTCGGCCCGATTATTCACAGCTGCCACCTGTGCCCAAGTACAGCTTTCGCCTCCCAGGTCAGTCCCCTCAAGAACCTGATCAACCAAACAGCTAACCTTCTCAGCCACACCTTCCGGCAAGTTGTCCACATTCCACTTTGTTATTTCTTTACCTTCATTCATAATATTTAAAGTTATTCGATTTAAAATTACTCATCATCTTTTGGTGAATCCTCCGCAACCGCCTGCCTGTAAATATCAGGACGACTAGCAATTTGCCGAACCTCATCAGCATACCCAGCAAAAACTTTATGTATTTGCACAGAAACACGACCAGTAGCTCTCTCAAGAGCGTCAAGCACAGAAATATTTTTTGGGTCGTCAATAAACAACAATTCATCCCTAACATCCTTTGGCAATCGAGCCAATACATGAAGAGCAATAGACCTTAAAGTAGGATCTATAGCCTCGCCTGATTGCTGAGCTCTACCAGTCTCAAGAGCCTCATTCAAAGCACGAGTATCAAAAGTAACTTTCTTCCCGGTAGGTTCAGTAGAATCAGGACCTTTTTCTTTAGCGTCAGCCATAATATATTGGTTATTTAATTATAGTTTTTTAAACTCTCTCACTCTATAACCCCCTTCCTCTCTTTCATCAAACAAATACTTCCAACCACCAGCACCATCAATATCAATTTGCATTAACATCTGCCCATCCTCACGCCTAACTCCAACATAATGCACATCTTTATTTTCCGGAACCTTTTCAACGATTTTTGCTATCAATTCATTTTCAATCCCAGCCTTCAATTCATAATCAGGGTCACTTTCCAAATCATCCGCAACCGTCTCCGCAAACCCCTCCTGATAATCAACGGTGAAAGGCAATCCCGTAACACCTTCATCCTCAATCTCTCCAAACCAAACAATACTCACGACAACAATAACCGCCGCAATAAAAAGCCCAGTCGGAATCAGAGACATGACATACTTCCATCTATCAAACATGTCTATCACCTTTTCTGCAAACATAGATTTTTCATAATCTTCATCCAGTAGCTCATCAACGTGATGAACCGGAACCTCTTCCTCAATCCCACCTTCAGCCTTGTCAGTCATCATCTGTTCCACAGGAACTTCTCGCTCAGGAACAGGCGCTTCACGACTAACCTCTGAAGCAGCAACCGAATTTCCTCCCGCAACTTCCCTCTCGCGAACATAATCTTCAGTAATCTGATCGATCTCATCTTTTGACAATCCCTTCGCTGCATTCACAAAAGCTTTGGCCGGATCACTCGAACCAGATGCCGACGAAGACTGAGCAGAAGCCTGTTCAGGCCCCTTGTCTGAAAATCCATCCATGTACATTTTCTCCAATTTATTTTCAACTTTAGATCTCAAGTCTAGCCTGAAACCATCAGAAACCGGAATCTTTTCTATATTTTTCAACCTCGCCAAGAAACTATGAAGCTCACCATAATAAACCCCACTATGATCCTTAATCTCTCCAAACAAAATTTCATACCCTCTCTTCAAAACTTTATAAATCTTAGTACCAACTGACCCCTCAGATAAACCAAGAACATGCATCACATCCCCATCCGTCAGCTCTTCAAAAAACTTCAGTCTCAAAACCTCTCTTTCATCAAAAGTCAGTGACGAGAAAAAAGTCTCAGCTTGTTGCTTCAATTTAACCTCATCATCATAAACAGCATCCATAACGCTAACTCCTTCAAAGACTGGAGATTCCAAGCTAGCCACAGGACCAACAACGCTTCCTTTCACATACTCTTGTACTCTATTGAAAGCCAATCCATACAACCAAGTCGAGAAATTCAAATCCTGCGAGCAAGTAGACATTTGACCAATTGCATCCAAAGAAACCAACTCAACAACTTGATGTCGAACAGTCTCATCCTCCACCCTTCTCGCAACATATCGATAAAGATCAGAAAAGCTATCCTCCAATAGAGGTAAAAAATTACGCGGATCTTGAGAGAATCCTTCTTTGTACTGATTTTCAGCCCTTAAGTCCATCTTTTCAGGGTTTTAACCCAAGTTATAATTTAAGTGAAGATTAACTTATTACAAACTTTTAAGGATTAGTCAACACTTTAGAAACTTTTTTCACCTGTTAGGCAAGTTGATTACATTAAATGAATTTGAAAAGCACTAGCCTATAATGTAATTTCTGGGCAAGGGCAATCACGTATCAATCATATATCCGGTATGAAATATCCAGTTCCTTTCGATGAAAGGGAGTTAAAACTAAAGGCAATCCAAATGAGGCGAGACATAGTCACGGCGACACACGCTGCTGGCTCTGGTCATCCTGGAGGATCTCTTTCAGCGACAGACATGATGGTAGTCTTATACAATTCTGTTCTCCGACACGATCCAGAGAATCCAAGCTGGGAAGACCGAGACCGATTCATTCTATCAAAAGCACACATCACTCCAGCATATTATTCTATTCTCGCTAGAACTAGTTATTTTTCTCCAGACGAACTTACAGGATTCAGAAAATTTGGACACTTCCTTCAAGGACATCCAAAAACGGACATAGAAAACGGAATAGAAATAGGAGGAGGATCTCTCGGACAAAACCTTTCGATAGCAGTAGGGCTCGCACTCGGTCTAAAGCAACGCGCCAAAAAAGAATCTAGAGTATTCGACATGTCCAGTGAAGGAGAGCTGCAAGAAGGTTCTATGTGGGAAGCAATCATGTCAGCCTCACACTTCAAGCTGAACAACCTCTGCATAATGATCGACTACAACCGACTTCAAATAGACGGACCAACCGAACAAGTAATGGAGGTCGACCCATTAGACAAAAAATTCGAATCATTCAATTGGAACGTAATTGAAATAGACGGACACAACATCAAAGAAATATACGAGGCATTCAAGAAATTCAACCTGTTGTCAGCAGGCCACAAGGTCCCTGATCACAACAACCTAGACCCGGAAAAACCAACAGCCATCATAGCCCGAACAACAAAAGGAAAAGGTATTTCCTTCATGGAAGACCAAGCAGGATGGCACGGACGAGCACCAAAAGACGACGAGGCCGAACAAGCAAACAAAGAGCTCGACGAAGCAAAAACAGCAATCGAAAATACCCCGGAAAACTAACCAAAAACAACCATGCCAGGAGATTGGGAAATGAAGTTAACAAGACAAGGATGGGCAGACGCCCTCCTAGAACTCGGTGAAAAAGATCCGAACGTTGTTGTAATGGACGCTGATTTATCAAAATCAACTCTCACATGCCAATTCTGTGACAAATTCCCAGACCGATTCTTCAACGCAGGAATCGCTGAACAAAACATGGTCAACATGGCCGGAGGACTTTCTCTGGCAGGATACATTCCATTCGCAACCACATACGGAGTGTTCGTATCTGGCCGCGCTTGGGAACAGATCAGAACCACAATTTGCATAAACAACCTAAACGTAAAGCTAGGAGGCGCACACGGAGGAGTTTCAGTTGGTCCAGACGGAGCAACCCACCAAGCCTTAGAAGAAATTTCAATAATGAGATGTCTACCAGAAATGACAGTTCTCGTCCCAGCAGACTATCATGAAACATACAAAGCAACCTTGGCCGCAGCAGCAATTGATGGACCTGTTTACGTTAGGTTCGGCCGAGAAAAAGTACCAGTAGTCACAAAAGAAGACGATCCCTTCGAAGTAGGAAAAGCCCGAGTAATGAAAGAAGGAGACGATGTGACAATCATCGCATGCGGAGCAATGGTAGCAGAAGCCTTGGACGCGGCAGCAATCCTTTCAGAAGAAGGGGTGGACGCAGAAGTTATCAATCTAAGCACCATCAAACCTTTGGACAACGAAACTATTTTGAAAAGCGTTGAGAAAACAGGAGCACTCGTAACCGCAGAAGAACACCAAATAGCCGGCGGAATGGGATCAGCCGTTCTAGAAATGCTCGCACAAAACCATTCAGTCCCAACTGAAATGGTTGGAATTCAAGACACCTTTGGCGAATCTGGAAAACCAGAAGAACTGATGGAAAAATACTGCTGCAAGTATTCGAACATAGTAGAAAAAGCCAAAAAAGTTCTTGAAAGAAAATCTTCATGAAAACAATCCTGATAGCAGCGATCACCCTTGATGGCAAAATTGCCAGAAATCAAATCGAAGCTGTTAACTGGACTTCAAAAAAAGACAAATCTTTTTTCAAAAAAGAAACTCAAAAAGCAGGAGTATCTATTCTTGGACTCAACACATACAAAACCATCGCGAAAAACCCCTTTTCAAAAACCCTACACATAGTAATGACACGCCATCCCGAAACTTTCGCCGCAAAAACAAAACCCGGGATCCTAGAATTCACAAAATCAACCCCAAGAAAAATACTCAAAGACCTCTCCGCCCGCGGATTCAAGACAGCAGTCCTAAGTGGTGGTTCAGAAATATACGCCGCATTCTTGAAAGCCGATCTCATCGACGAAATGTACTTAACAATCATCCCAAAAACATTTGGAAAAGGAATCCCCCTCTTTAAAGAAATTAATATAAAGACAAAGGATTTCAAATTATTCAACACAACAAAGTTGGGCAAAAACGAAATCCTGCTACAATACAAAAAATCACACTAACTCACCCAACTACCATGCGAAAATTTACGCCACGCCTAGACCGGCTCGGAACAGAAGATGCTTTCTCTGTAATGGCCAAAGCTCGAAAATTTGAACAAGAAGAACTAGAACCAAAAGGGAAGAAATTGATCAAACTCCAGATTGGAGAACCGTCTTTCGACACTCCAAAAAACGTAAAGAAAGCCGCGATCAAATCAATAAAAGACAACCAAACACACTACACTCCCCCACCAGGACTTCCACAAGTCCGCGACGCAATCGCAAAATACTCTGAGAAAATGACAGGCACTCCCTACGAAATGGACGACGTCATCATCCACGCCGGTGCAAAACCTTGCATCTTTCTGACTCTCAACGCAGTCGTAGACCCTGAAGATGAAGTTTTGATATTCGACCCAGCATGGCCAATCTACGCATCAGTCACAAACTATTTAGGAGGAAAACCTGTATTCGTCGGATTGAAAGAAAAACTCGGATTCCAACCAGACATCAACGAAGTTCGCGAAGCAATCACAGACAAAACAGTCATGATGGTAATCAACACTCCCTCAAACCCAACAGGAGGAGTCTTCGACCAGGAAACACTAGAAGCTCTCGCTCAAATCGCAATTGAACACGACCTATGGGTAATCTCTGACGAGATATACGACAACATCGTTTTCGAAGGAAAACACCAATCAATCACAAGCCTCCCAGGAATGGCAGATCGATGCATTCTCCTCAACGGAGCATCAAAAACATTCGCAATGACAGGATGGAGAATGGGATGGTCGGTCACAAAAAACAAGCACATGAAACACGCAATCGAACGCCTCCAAATCAACGACGTTTCTTGTCCAGCAACCATGAACCAACTCGCAGTGCTGGAGGCCGTTTCTAACCCAAAAACATTCGTAGAAGTAGACAAAATGACAGCCGAATATAAACGAAAACGCGACCTAATAACAGAACTAGTCAACGACATTCCATACCTCAGCGCAAACAAACCAAAAGGAACCTTCTACCTCTTCGCAAACGCAACAAGACTTTGCGAAAAACTCAATTGCAACTCAGCAGAGCTCGCTGACAAAATAATGCGTGAAGCTCACGTTCTGCTTTTACATGGAAGCGGATTCGGACCACACGGCGAAAATTTCATCCGATTTTCATATGTCAGCTCAGAAGAAGACATTCGTGAAGGCTGCAGAAGAGTTAAGGCTTGGGCGGAGAGCTTGTAAACAGAAAACATTAACCACCACAACTTATGTACGGAATAAACGATTTACGAACAGGCGTTGCCATCAATCTCGATGGTCAACCATACGTGGTATTAACATACCACCACTCAAAACAAGCCCGAGGCGCAGGAGTAATGAAGACCACCCTCCGAAACCTTTTAACAGGTTCAACAATCCAAAAGACCTTCCAAGGAAACGACAAACTCGAACCAGCAGAAGTAGGGTTTTCAAAAGCCCAATACCTATATAAGGACGGTACAGACTATCACTTCATGAACGGCGAAACATACGACCAATTCACTCTGCCTGCGGACACGCTTGGGGACCAAACAAATTATTTGGTAGAAGGGACTGACGTGGACATACAAAATATTGATGGTAGACCGGTAAACGTAAAACTCCAGCCAAAAGTAGTTCTCAAGGTAACTCAAACAGACCCAGGAGTAAAAGGTGACACAGCGGCAGGAGGCAGTAAGCCAGCCACCCTTGAAACAGGACTAGTTATACAAGTTCCACTCTTCGTGGACGAAAACGACTCCGTTCGAGTCAACACCGAGACAGGAGAATATTGTGAAAGAGTTTAGGGTTTTGTGCATCAAAACTCTCTTTCCGCATCGTTGACAAACGTGTTTTTTCATTTATGTTGTTTTTGTTGAGAAAGCCCTCATTGGAGGAGCCAACTCACGTTTGTAAATGGTCAGCACGAGGAGAAGAGACCATGGGCAGAAGAGGAGGAAGGGCCCCGAATTCGGGCCCCCAGCAGATGAACACCGCGTGGACAGGCCATCGCGCCCTCTGCAAGAGAGCGAATCGCAGAGGCGAGACCCCGCCACCACGCCCATCCGGCGTGATGCCCGCAAGGGCTCACGGCGTCCGCGCCCGGAACCGGAAGGAGGTCGAGAAGGCGGCCCGCGAGGCCAACCGCATCTCCCAGTTCGGCTTCTAGTCCGCCCCTCGGACACGACCATGACCCCGGGACCGTCGACGATTCACTTTGCCGACGGTCCCCACAACAAAAAAGCCTCCCGCAAAAGCCAATTACAAAAATTATCTCGACAACCTGCCACGATAAGAAGAGTCCGTCTTCAGCAGCTGTATCCTTGCCCTCACATCACCGATTTCTTTTTCCCCAATAGTCAATCCTTCAAAAACGTTGCGTCTCAAAAGAAGTATAGTTCCCTCAATCTGAGCTTTTTCATTGTCACGATCCACCCTAGCCTCCGCCGAAAGAGTAGGATTGAGAACATCGTCATCAACGCCATTCAGTCGATCCCCTAGAAGCGTCAACACATTCAATTGTGGATTATCTTCAAAACCCATATTTATTATTATTATTGCATTTTGGTGGAGATGCCGGGAGTCGAACCCGGGTCTGAAAGGAAACGTCTATAGCCTCTACAATCTTAGTTCATCTTAAATTTTCATCCGAGCGATAAAGGACAAACACAAAGCCACTCGGCTTATTTCTGTTTGTTTTCGTGATTGCCGCCTAGAACAGCGACGACAAACCTTAACCCTCTAAATTACGCTCTGCCAACATAGAAGGTGTCAGAAGACAGAACGGCTTTCCGCGAAGGGAAAGGCATTAAGCAGCAAGAGCGAAAGCTGGTGCAAAAGAAAAAACTTTTGCAGACTCTGCTTCTTGTGCTTGAGCTAATTTAAGTTTAGCACTTAATCTGCGCTGACTGAGTTAAGGACGGACAACGCAACGCCCTGATTGCCACTACAAACATCTGGCCTTTCATCGAAAGCCAATGCATCCCCACATTTCAAAGAGCCTACGAACAATAACAGGTTTGACACGACGCGTCAAGAATACAAAAAAACCATCACCATCAAAAACCAGCGTCTCCTAGCTCTTGCAACCTCGCCCCCGACCAACCATCCCTACCTAAATTCACCATTTTATGCTTCCCAGGATTCCGCAAAATATACGCCATAACATTGTAATAATGATCCTCGTCCTCAATCTCCTCAGCCCAAAACCTACCTTCATACAAAGAACCTCTACGTCGATATTTCTTATTGAAATACTGGGAGTAAACCCTTTGAAGAGAACTAGAAAAAGACTTAACTCCACCATTAGAAAGTTGTTTTAAAAGAAAGTGGTAATGGTTAGCAACCAAAGCATAAACTACAACTTCAACCCTGTCCGAATATTTCCGAACAAGACTCTCAAACTTCCAATAATCCTCCTCATCTCTAAAAATTTTCATTCGCCCAATTCCTCTATTCACAACCTGATAACACTCTCCATTCCTAAATTTATTTTTTCTCCTCGGCATAATTTAAATTATAGCAGTCAAACCTCACAAAATCCTCAAATTTTCCTCAATTCATCCGGGATTCTCCCGGGAGAAAAAATCTCAAACCTGTCAAAAAAATTCTCCCGGGAGAATCCCACTTGAAAAACATCACCACAAACCTACAAAAAACCCGGAAACAAAACCAGCCCCGTCGACTCACCCCACACTACCGTCACCCCACGCTTCCACTCCACGAAAAACTATCGTTTTCCGTGTCGAACCTCCTCGCTCAACTTCTTCATGCACTCCTTCAACTCCTCAAACCACTGAACTCCCAAATCTCCAATAGCAACCCGCAACCGAGTACCTCCAACATTCCACGCCGGAGCATATTCCAACAGCGACACAATATTCGCTGGACGAACCCGATTCCCCATAGTCAAAACAATTTCCTTGTCTTTTCCACCACGCACAGATTCAGCACGAACATTCACAATCCCCGCATTTTTCGCCAAAATCTTCAACTCAATTATCCTAAACAAATTAGCAACCTCCCTCGGCAACTTGCCAAAATCAGACATCATCTCTTCACGAACCTCTTCCAAATATTCAAAATTATCAGCACCAGCCAATTTCTGATATGCAGCAATCTTATCCTTAGAGTTAACAATGTAGTCGTCAGGGATAAACGCCGGTATAGGCAATTCAATTGTAACTTCTGGCTCTTCATCTCCCCCAACTCCAGAACCAATACGTCCAGCTTTCAAATCCTCAACAGCCTTATTTAACATCCTCATAAAATGAGGCACACCCACGGTATTGATAACACCATGTTGGTTCGCGCCAAGGATGTCACCAGCTCCACGAATCTCCAAATCCTTCATCGCAATTTGGAATCCACTTCCCAAATCCGAAGCTTCAACAATAGCACGCAATCTCTTCTTCGCATCCAAATGCAACCGCTGTCCGTGATACATGAAATACGCATAAGCTTGCGTTTTCGACCGTCCAACACGTCCACGCAATTGATACAATTGAGACAATCCAAACTTCTCCGCGTTATTAACAATCAAAGTGTTTGCATTCGCAAGATCGATTCCATTTTCAATAATTGTGGACGAAACTAGCACGTCAAATTTATGATCTTTAAAGGCCACTATCCGCTCTTCCAAATCTCCGGTACCCAATTTCCCATGAGCCACCCCGAACGAAGCCTCAGGCACAAGCTCGCGCAATTTATCAGCCATTGAGTCGATAGTCTGCACACGATTATGTAGGAAATAAATTTGCCCACCACGTTCCACTTCACGCAAAATCGCATCACGCACAAGTCCTGGCGAATACTTTCGAACCTCCGTAATAACAGGCAGCCGCCCATGAGGAGGGGTCGTGATAGTTGTAATATCTCGCAACTTATTAAGACAAATATTTAACGTTCTTGGGATAGGGGTCGCGGTCAAAGTCAACACATCAACCTCTGCCCTCAATTCCTTCAAGGTTTCCTTTTGTTTAACTCCAAACCTTTGTTCTTCATCCACAACAATTAGTCCTAAATTTTTAAATTTAATATCAGGCTGCAACAATCTATGAGTTCCAATAACAACATCAACCTCCCCTTTCGCCAAACGCTCAAGCGTGAGTTTTTGATCCTTGGCAGACTTGAAACGAGAAAGCATATCAACTCTAATATTAAAAGGCTCCATCCTTTTTTTGAACGACCGATAATGCTGGTCTGTTAAAATTGTTATTGGCGATATTAAGGCAACTTGTTTCCCTCCTTGAACCGCTTTAAAAGCAGCCCTCATGGCAACCTCTGTTTTCCCAAACCCAACATCCCCACAAACAAGACGATCCATGGGCTCTGAAGATTCCATGTCTTTTTTTACGTCGTTAATAGCCTTCATCTGACCAGGAGTTTCATCATAAGGGAAAGTTTCCTCAAACTTATCTTGGTCGCTAGTGTCATCCTTGTAAACAAATCCTTTCGCCGCTTTTCTTGCAGCGTAAAGCAACAACAATTCCTTCGCTATTTTTTGAGTTTCTTTCTTAACTTTCGAGGTAATGGTCGACCACTCGGCAGATCCAAGCCGCGTCAATTTTGGCATCAACTCTTCTGATCCAATGTATTTATTCACCTTGTCTGCTTGATCGATAGGAACAAACAATTTGTCATTTTCGGCATAAGCAAGCTTCAAGTATTCACGAGTAATGTCGTCGACTGTTTTTCTGTCCAAACCTTGAAACCGAGCTATACCATGATCGGCATGAACAACATAATCCCCTGGCTTCAGTCCGCTCAAGAAATCTTCAAAAACCTTCTTTGAAACAATTTTATCCGGCTTGTCTTTCAACAAAGAAATTTCTAAATCAGTAACCAGTAATATTTTCTGATCTGGAGCCTGAAATGAAACAGGAAAAACATCCTCTTTCTTTATTCCCACAAAATAAACAGCTCCAACCTCACCGCCCTGCTCACCCTTGGAAGATAGGTCGTTTTCAAAACCATCCTCCGGAAGCTCGCGTCGAAAAGGAACTTTTTGATCAGCCAACAATTCGGCGATCAAATCGGCCTCTTTTGTGAAAATCAAAACCTTCCAACCAGCATTGATCTTATCTCGAAGATCATTTGCAAAATCGTAACCAGTCCTATACTTCAAAACTGAATAAAAATGCAGATGCCTGTGGTTGCTTTCGTCCTCATTAAAAGAAGTAAAAGAAATGGTCTGAGCCTTCTTCCCAGCCTCCTCCATAAAACCATTCCACGCAGAGTAATAATCATCAGTAATATCAAGCTCATCATCAACAATCACACTGTCGTCCTCAAGTAAATCCAAAACCCCCTCAACTTCTTCCTCATATTCAATTGGAAAAATCGAAAGTGTTTTTTGAGACCCAAGCGCTTTTTTTTCTTCAACAGAATACCCTGTGATTTTCTCAATTTTATCAAAAGAAAACTCAACACGACAAGCTTGATCCTCGTTAACCGGCCATAAAACAACGGTGTCCCCAATCTTGAAATACTCACCCTTTTTAACATATTCATCCTCGGCATTCTCATACCCCATATCAACCAATGAACTTATAAAACCAACAACATCTGGCCCATCTTCGACTTTAACTTTCAAAACACCACCCAACAACTCTCTGCCGCTCGGAAATTTTTGAAAAATAAACTCAAAGGGAATAATAAAAACACTTTTATCACTAGATTTTTTTGAAACAACCTTTGAAACAAATTCAGTGAGACGAATCTTCCCCTCCCGTTCAAAAGCTGAACTGGTAGAGAAACTACCACGATCATCATCTTTAACACCTTTAAAAATAAAAACTTCTCGTCCACCCCAAACAGTCATAGCACGCTTCATATGTTCAGCCTCCTGATCCCCGTTAACAACCCACAAAAGACTTCCAATCTTCCCGAGAGAATCTTTTCCAGAAGACTTTCTCAGAATATCAGAAATAAGCAGGGCTTTTGAGGAACTGTTACCCGCCCCTGAATATGTTACCGCCCTATTTGCAAAAAATAAGTCGGCGGAGTCGCTAAACTCGCTTTCGGAAAAATTCGTTACGATGTTTTGCATAAAACTAAAACAATTATACCTTAAGAGGCATGATTATGTAAACATAATCGTCTCTTTTTAACGGCTTTATTACGGCCGGTGACAACTTGTCATTCATCTCCAATATAACCTTTTCGTCAGTTATATAAGTTAAAACATCCAATAAGTACTGACTGTTTAATGATATTTTATTGTTTTCTCCATCCATTTTTATAGCAACCTCGGCCTTCTCTTCACCTATTTTCGTCTCATCAGTAGATACAACGAGCTTTCCATCGTTTGTAGCACCAAGTTTTATACTATTATTGTTCTCCTTTGCAAACAGACCAACCCTCTTAATAACCAAAGACAAATCCTCTACAGAAACCTCCACCTTGGTTTTTCCTTCTTTTGGAATAATCCTCTCATAATCTGGAAACTTACCTTCTATCAACCTAGAAACCAGCTCAACATTTCCAACTTTAAACAAAATCTGATTCTTTGAAACACTAATATCAACCTCTTTGGCACCAGACCTGTTTGTAACCTTGCCAAGCTCAGAAATAGTCTTTGCTGGAACTATACAATCAAGTTTGCCATCAATCTTCTTCTCGAGTTTCAAACCTCTTTCCGCCAACCTATAACTATCATTATCAACAAATTTCACTGAATCCCCATCGCCTAT
>CAZBZZ010000014.1:1778-15118 GCA_964496555.1 uncultured Candidatus Peribacteria bacterium | reverse complement strand
AGGATCCTTATCTATTTCAAAATCCTTGAGCATATTCTCGGTATGAACAACCGTAATATAAGCAACATCCATATCAGTATCATCATCAACAGAAGCAGAGATTTGTAGCTCATAAGTCCCTTCCATCACAAGATCTCCCTCAGCATCAAACCCGTTCCAATCAACTTTGTAAGGGCATCCTCCATCGTCAGAACAAGGTCCAGTAGCAATGAAATTCAACGAATCTACCTCTGATGGAACTGCTGCGAAATTATTAATGATCTTTGCACTCAAATTTCCAACACCATCTGGTAAAGTGAAAGTAGCGGTCATCCATTCCTGATTGTAAGGATCAACAGTTCCTTGGTCCTCATCGAGGTTTCTCACGATCGAGTCATCGTATGCTGCAAAAGCAGGTGCGACGAAAGAGGCTAAGCTAGCCAGAATAGAGAACACCAACAACCAAGCAAAGATTTTCTTTTTCATGTTAATTGGGTTAAATAAGTTTTTAGGTATTTAAGAAACGCAAAACAACCAGAGTTGTTACTTCATTAAAGATAAAGAAAAGGCCCTCCGTATTCAAACGAAAGGCCTTTCCAAATTGTGTTTTTAGGGCGCGTCTATTTAAGAAGTCTGTAAAGAGCTTCTGCGACTTCGCCTCTTGAAGCTTCAACACCTGGGAAGAATACATCTCCTACAGTGTCAAATAGTCCGTCAGTTTTAGCTTGGCAAACATAGTTTGTATACCAAGATCCAACTTTAACGTCAGCGTAAGGGTTGAATGAACATGCACCCACACCAGAAACGCCTTTCAACATAGCAGATTCGTAGATGAACTTTAGAAGTTCAACACGGCTAACTCCGTCACCAGGTCTAACAGTAGTAGAACCAGCATCACCTTCTAGAAGGCCAGCCATCTTACCACTCTTTAGGTAACCCATGTACCAAGCCGAAGGATTGACATCAGTCCATCCAAGGTTTGATCCGTCAGCTGCGTAGAATGGGAGATCGAAAGCTCTCAATACTACAGCTAGAACCTCAGCTCTGTTGATTTCGTCGTAAGGTAGGAAAGTTCCATCGTCATTACCTTCGAAGATTTCTTGTTCTGCTGCCCAAACAATAGCTTTGTAGTTTTTGTTTGTTGGAAGAACGTCAGGGAATTCAGTACCACCTGTTACATCGTCATCATCATCTTCGATAACTAGGTAAGGATTGTCTGAAAGATCTGTATCGTCATCGTCCTCATCATCGTTAACACTAACTGATGATGGACCTGATAATACTTCTCCAAGATCACCTACACGGAATGTACCTTTTTCAGTTTCTTCACTTGAAGAACCTGATTTTTGAGTAGTGATTTTGTAAGTGTACTCGTCGTCTTTTACTTTGTCTCCATCTTCGTCTCTTCCGTCCCAAACGAATTTGTAATCACCAGATGAAAGAGCTACTTCATCAAGAAGAACTACATCAGCATTTCCACTTGTAGATGTACCTTTCCAGATACCAACAGAAACGTTAGCGTCGTCTTCAATGTTGAAAGTCAATTCAAGATCATCGCCTTGTTCTATAATAGCAGGGATAGTGATGTCCATTGTAATATTAGACTTAGTACTTGAAGCAGTGTCTTCATCAAGATCAATCTTTTCAGTTTCTTCATCACAATCAGAATCATCATCACTCCCTACACTACAAGCTGTAAGAACGAACTTGAAAGAATCGTCATAATCAAGATCGTCTCCATCTTCTTCCAAACCATCCCAGTAAACAGCATACCATTTATCTTTTTCAACTATTTGATCATCATCTTCAGTGATTAGATCAACCTCACTGCTACTACCTTCATAAACTTCAACTGTAACCTTAGCGTCATCTTCCATCATGAATAGGAAGTAAACACCTTCGCCTATTTCAGGATCGATTTCGTCCTTTGTTACATAAGTTTTGTCGATTGTTGGTTTGTCATAATCAACTGTGAAATCTTTAGTATTGTAGTAAGTTACATCATCAAGCTCACCCATAAAATAAAGAGTCCAATCACCAGATTCTAGATATTCACCATCATCATCAAAACCTTCGAACTCATGATCATGCTTATCGTCTTTTTCCAAGTCAGACTCGTTGAAGATTTCAATTTTTTCACTACCTTTCCAAGCTTCAATTGTGAAATTATCGAAAGGATCAACAGTAGTTTCCCATTCGATATCAAGTTCTTCTTCTAAAGGATCCCAATCACCACTCGGATCAAGGCTGATTGTGTCGATTTTGTTTGAAGTACTTTTATATTCAGTGACTCCAGAGGCATCAACATTCAAAACTAGAGAGTCATCAAAGATAGCACCAAAGTCATTAACCAAAGTAACTTCAACAGTATAAAGTCCTGATGCAACAGGAATAGGACCTTTAGTTCCATCCCAATCGAAGGAAACTTCATCCCATTCTTCCTCATCGTCGTCATTTTCTTCTCCGTCATAATCTGCTAGAGAGTAAACAACAACACCATTTTCATTCACGATATTTACTAGAGCTTTTGATTCATAATTAATATCGAAAGAAACTGTTGTTTCTCCATCTTCAGCTTCAAAAGAAGCATCGTCAGAACCAGTTACAGGTTCGTAATTTTCGATTTTTGGAGCTAGGGTGTCTGTGTACTCTACCAATAGAGTATCAGTAGCAGTATCAGTACCAGCATTAAGTTCCAATGTGTAATCGAATCCGTCAAAAAGAACAAGTTCGTCATCAGAATTTAGACCATCCCATGTGTCACCTGTGAAAGTAGCAACGACATCACCATTAGCGTCTTTTACTTCTGTTGTTACGGTAACATCTTTACTTAGAATGTAGTGGTCAACAAGACTTAATGGAACAGCCTCATTAGCTGGATTCCAAGTTGTCTCAGGAAGATCGAAAGATTCGATCCAAATGTCTACTGAAGCTGAGAAATCAAGAATAACTTCTTCATCAGTATCTAGCTTTAGGTAGACTTGATAATCTCCATCGTTAACATAGTCACCCTCTGAATTAGTACCATCCCAAGAGAAAGTACATTCAGTATCAGCAACGTCACAAGCAGAAGTACCAGTTAGATCTTTAAGGTTGGTACCACCGTCTGTCTCGATGTAGAGAGTGCTCAATCCTTCGTCATTGTCTTTTGTAATGACGATTGAAAGAGGAGAGCCACCTTCTTCAACATTGAATAGGTATCCCTCGCTAGGTGCAGTAACAGCACCAGCAGCAAAAGCCGTAGGAACTATCAAAGTAGATAGAACACCTACAACTCCCAAAAGTGAAATAAGTTTTTTCACCATAATTTTTGGGTTAAATATTTATAAATATATATTAAAGCGCATTTAGTTGGCGCAGGACGACTATCATAGTATATATAAAGAATATGACAACCCTTTATTACGGCAAAAAAACAAAACTATTACATAATCATACTTTTAATCAAGTTGCTTAAAGTGGAAGTTTGTTGAGTAAATGCAAAGTTCCCCGAGAATTCATGACTGGTTTGCCATCGTCATCCCGAACAACAATAGGCCATTGCGCCCCGTCTTCCGGAGCCATTCCAACCGAGAAGGAAGTCCCATATCGACCATTCAAGAAATAATAATCATTTCCTTCACGATGAGGACTATCTCCGACAACCATGATTTCACGACAACCACCCTCTTCACAATCACCAGAAAATTTAACCAAATCACCTCCATCCAAAAATTCATGAAAAACTCGAATAGCACTATCTTTGTCTCCCTTAGCTGGACATATCAACACCCCAAGACCAGAATCTCCAAGATGTAAATGATCCGACGCACTACCTCCTCCAGCAACTTCAAACTCCTCAGCATACTTATGAGCAATCTTATAAACTTCAGCAGAAGCTTTATATACATCCTCTATTTTCATATCCATTCGTCCAATCGGAGCCAGAACAATCGGCACCAAATGAGTTAAAAATTCAACCTTATCCTCAAGCAATTCCACCAATCCAGCTTCAAATTTCTCTTTCGGAACCTCAGAAGGCCAGTCAGCTTGGAAAAACATCTGCCAACCTTCTTCTTTGTCCTCAAGCCCAGCCTTACCTGAAAACTCATATCCAACAGAGCCATTTTCACCAAGCAAATACAATCTGCCAGCAGCTTCATCTCCAAAATTCTCACGAATCATACGCAAAGTCGGCCCAAATCTTTTCGCGAAAGAAGAAACCTGTCTGCCAGTACAAACCGCTATTGGAAACCCAGCGCTCAAAAGCTCTCCCATCCTCTCCGCAAGATCAGTATGGATGATCCATTCACCCTTTTCGGTGAGAGTCCCATCATAGTCGAACATTGCGGCCTTAAATTTGCTGAAATCTATATCTTTCATTGAAAGGATTCTATCAGAATTTAAAACGGTCGTCTAACCTTCGGGAAATTCATCCAAACTGGAATTCCACACCAATGCGCTCCTTCAGGACACGGTCCTTCACGCAACATCTCTCCATCTTCATCACCGCGAATTCCTCCTTGATGACGAGTCAGGCAAGGTGGCCCCAAATATCGAGCGATCCTAGGGTGAATTTCTCTGACCTGCTCGATTTCATCCATCGAGGCATTGTAAATTTCAAGTTGTGCATTGAAGCATGTTCGCAATCTCCACTTGTGCATGAATCCAAGAAGATTTCCACTCTGAGTGAATCGAAGATTCAAAGCATTCGGAAGAACATAAACCGCATATTCAGATGAAACTCCCATATCAATCAATTCATTCTTCACCGACCAAAGCATATCGCAAGTCTCCCGATACAATTTCGCTGCCTCCTCATTCCGTTCAACCACCTCAGGGACATGATAGTCCGGTTTTGTAGTATGAACTCGCGAAATCAAAGGTTTCGAGGTAGGAGTCATTCGATGTCTCTGATCCTGACTATCCGCAGTATGTGTTATTTTCTTTTTGAAAGTGTAATTAGTATGCTGCATTGCACGCATAAGAGGGGAGTGTGTGAAACTATTTAAGGTGTCCATGTGATATGGATTCTTCGCAGGATTCATGACCAATTCGATAGCCTCTTCATCGTTCAGATCCTCAGATCCCACACCAAGAACCTCTCGTACAGCCCCAGCCAAATCCAACTCTCCACGACCTTGATATCCAACCAGTTTTGACATTCGACCGTCCAGCTCTTTGTCGAATGAAGCAGCAAATTTATCCCCATCAACTGGTTTGCGCGAGATCTCAGATCCCCATTCAAGAGTTTTATCTTTCGTACGAGGAATCTCTCCAATCATTTTCAGCAACATAGGATCCGCTTGGTTCAAAGCGCCCATCATTGCATCCACAACAACTTTCGCTTCATAAGGAACGTCACACGCATTAACCAAACGAATATATCTCTGCAAAGTAATAGCAGAGACAGTATGATAAAGAGTAGTCCCAGCACAAATAGGTAAAACATAACGAGCATTTTCAATCGCTTTTTTCTCCGAATCAGTGCGTACCTGCTTTTCAGTTTGACCTTTAACATTACCCAATTTACTCATCAGTCTGAAATTGTCTTCGATCAAAAGCTCAGACAATCTCTCATAAGCTTCATACGCCTTAACAAAAGCTCCCTTAAACAAATTCGCAGCCTTGAATCCATCATATTTACCTCCTCCAGAACCAGTAGTCCCCATCCCAACTCCAGCTCTACCACCGCTTCCTTCTGATTCAAAAGGCGGAATATAAACTTCCGGCTCATCAAAATAAACATATCTCTGACTTTGTTGCTCAGAATTATAAAAAGGATGACTGTGAAGAAACGACCAAACAAAATGCCGACTCACTCCGCTAATTCCAAAAACAAAAGTAGGGTGTTGAAAAGGAGTGTGATGCCCAGCATCATATATCAGCCCGCCAATTCGCTCGCGTTGACCTGAAGTCACCTCGAAAGGTTTGATTAAATTAGAACTATAACAAGTCCGCGCACTCGCAACAGCGATATCGAAAGGATCCTTCGTATAAGAAAGCAATTCGACTTTCGGTTTCAACGGTTTGATTGATTTTGATTCAGCCATCGCAACAAATCTAAAGAACATCTTGCGGCTTTTCAATAGGCCAGCAAACAATCAACTTGCAGCTTTTGAAACACTGATGTCTCGTACATCACACCTAAACATCATCAGCCGCAATCGCCATCATCAACAGCACCCAAAACATCAAAGAGTTTTCTTCCATCGCATACGGGAGATCGAGAAGGCCATGTCCCAGGAAGTAAAGAACTACAAAGAAATACATGTTCCGCACACCAGCGCTCTTCCCCCCACGACTCATCGTTAGAAGTACCATCACGTATATCATCACAGCAGCCAAGAATCCAAATATACCCAAATCACTCCACCAAAACGTAACCAAATTATGTGGATGTGGTGGCATCTCTATTTCCGGGATATCGTTGTCCGGCAAATAACGATCGACATTGTCTCGGAAGAAAGCCTGATAATTCCCAGGCCCAATTCCTTCCAAAGGATATTCCTTAAAAGCCTCATAATTAAAAGTGTAAATCTGAGAACGTCTGTTCAAAGATGTCTCTTGTGAATCATTTCCAATCAAAATTTGAAACTTGCGAGTATTGTATTGAGTTGCCACAAAAATCATTGCCATCAGAGCGATCCCAATCACAGCATACTTTCTCAATCTCACGGGAAGCCACACAAATAGAATTCCAATCAAGATAAGACCAACCACTCCAATCCCTGTATAAGACTTCGTCAGAGTCAAAACTAATCCAGAAATCAGAACACAAAGAGCTTCCACAGAAATCAACTTCTTCCAATTCCAACCACGAGAAACAAACTTTTTAAACAAACCAATAAAACTCAAAATCAAAGAAGGTCCAAACAAATACGACAACCAATTTGCACTTTCAGCCTCCATCTCCCCAAAAGGATTAATATAAGGCCAAGCCAATCGCTCCAAGAAATCGCCAGTTCCTCCAGGCAATAGCCCTGTAAAATATTCGAACAAAACAAAACCTCCAAACAAACTGAAAACAATCATCCACGCCATCTTGAACCGCTTCAAAACTTGCTCAGATCGCACAGAAAACAAAACAACAAGCCCCAGCAAAATAGGACTGACGTAATTTATATAAGCTTGGAACCAATAAGACCTAATAACCGGCTCCAACGGAACATAAGCAACCCGACTCACTACCAACCCTGCAACTATCAATCCAATAACAACATAAATCCACCGAAATCGCGCGCGAGGTCTCACTGCTGGTACGAAAATCAAAGCAAGTAAATATACAGCAACCAGAGCCCAAACAAACAACGATGCCACGGAAAATAGGTCAAACATCGCCAAAGACCCGATTGGCCGCCACGCAGAAAGTCCCGGCCAAAAATACTCATGGAACCTATAATCAAAAATCCCAGCAACAACAAAAAGAGGAATCAAATAAATCATCCCAGTCAAAAGACTGTGCAAACCTCGACTCAAACCTTTGGTAAATTTATTCATTTATTAGAACTTTATGACCTTCCTTTTCTAGCATTTTTTTGATCCGTTGAACAGATGCTTTCGTTGGCACTTTTACCCCATCAAGAGCATAATCCAACCCCAACTCCTCCCACTTATAAACCCCATGCGTGTGATAGGGAAGTAATTCGATCAGTTCGAACTTCACATCTAGCAGGAATTTCTTCAAAGCAGCCAAATTCGAACGCGTATCAGTGTAACCAGGCAGGATCAAATATCGAAGTCTAAGCTTTGGTCTAGGTTTTCGCTTCGTTTGAGAAATAAGTCTGTTCAAATAATCTAAATTCTCCAAAATCTGCTCATTCGGAACACCAGTAAGACATTTATGTATTCCACTATCAAAATGCTTCAGACTAACCATAAACGTATCAACATAAGGGAAAATAGAATCGATAACCTTCTTGCTAGTAAAGAGTGAAGTGTCAACCGCGGTATTGATCCCATCCTTTTTGCACAATTTCAAAAACTCGAGCAAAAACTTCGGCTGATACACAGGATCTCCTCCACTCACGGTCACCCCTCCATTGTTCCCAAAATATGGTTTGTAATCACGAACTTCCTCAAGCAACGCCCGTGCCGTCATCTTCTTGTAATCCGCCAAATCAAGCATGTCACGATTGTGACAATAAACACATCTCAGAGGACAACCTTCAAAGAAGACCACAAACCTCACTCCAGGCCCATCCAGCGCACCAAAAGTCTCAAAAGAATGAATCATCCCCGTCAATTTGTGAGTCGGCTTCGCCTTCTTTTTCTCACTTGGCGTCAGAGTTTTGCAGAATTTTTTGTGCCCTCGCAACATATTACTATTGATTAATAGAATTTTTTATGGAAAGTTCTCGAGATGACTTCTTTCTGTTGTTCTTTTGTTAGTTTGATGAAATTCACCGCATATCCCGAAACTCTGATCGTTAGTTGCGGATATTTCCAAGGCTTCTTCATTGCATCTTCCAAAACCTCTCGGTTCAATACGTTCACATTGATGTGGTGTCCGCCTTTCGCGAAATATCCATCAAGCATGTTTGCCAAATTTTCAATTCGCATATCTTGAGTTTTCCCAAGCGTCTGCGGAGTGATCGAAAATGTATTTGAAATCCCATCACGACAGAAGTTGTAAGGAAGCTTCGCTACTGAATTAAGGGAAGCTAGAGCTCCTTTTGTGTCGCGGTTGTGCATTGGGTTCGCTCCAGGTGCAAAAGGTTCATGAGCCTTTCGTCCATCCGGAGTTGCCCCAGTCTTTTTCCCATAAACAACATTCGCTGTGATCGTAAGTAGTGAAAGAGAATGTTCAGCGTCTTTGTAAGTCGGATACTTCCTAAGTGATTTTGTGAATCTTTTGCAAAGGTCGACTGCGATGTCATCAACTCGCGAATCATTGTTTCCAAAAGCAGGAAACTTGCCTGTTATTTTGAAGTCTTTGGCGATGCCTTTTTTCTTGTCCCAAACCGGCCGAACTTTCGCATATTTGATCGCAGACAAGCTATCAGCAACGATACTCATCCCCGCCATACCAAAGGCCATAAATCTTTTAATATCTATATCATGCAAAGCCATCTGGCTATTCTCATAATGGTAATTGTCATGGCAGTAGTGAATGACATTCATGGTTTCGACATATTTCTTTGCCAGCCAATCCATCATCCCAAAAAATCGCGTGCTAACTTCCTTGTAGTCCAAAACAGCACGATTCTTCAGAGGTTTTACGCCTTCCAAAACCAGTCCACCAGTCAGCTCGTTGCGACCTTGATTGATCGCCAACAACAATAACTTCGGCAAATTACATCTCGCTCCAAAAAACTGCATCTCCTTCCCGATAGTCATCGCAGAAACACAGCAAGCAATTCCATAGTCATCTCCGTGATAAGGGCGCATTAAATCATCATTTTCAAACTGCAAAGAACTCGACTCAATAGCGATCTTCGATGCATAATCCTTGAAACCGTCAGGCAGCTTGTCCGCCCAAAGAACAGTAAGATTTGGTTCAGGCGCTGGTCCAAGATTTTCCAAAGTACGCAAGAATCGGAAAGAGGTCTTTGTAACCATCGACTTCCCAGCCTTTCCCTTCGGCCCGACCGCAGTCATTCCTCCCAAAACACAAGTGACCCAAGTAGGATCCCCAGCAAACAACGCATTATATTCAGGGTGGCGTAGGTGCCGCACGATCCTTAATTTAATTACAAAATCATCAATAAATTGTTGAATCTCATCTTCGCTATAGCGACCCTTCTTAAGATCTTTTTCGGCATAAATATCAATGAACGCATCAAGTCGCCCCATACTCATCGCAGCTCCGTCCTGCTCCTTCACAGCCGCAAGATAAGCAAAATAAATCCATTGAATGGCCTCCTTGGTATCCTTCGCCGGCTTTCCAATATCAAAGCCATAAGAAGCAGCCATTTCCTTCATAGCCTCCAAAGCATGAATTTGTTTGTGAAGGAAAGTACGCGCTCTCATGTTCTCTTCATTCATATAATCGAATTTCGTATTTTCCGCCTCTTTCCGCTCAGAGATCAAGAGATCAATCCCATACAAAGCAACACGCCTATAATCCCCAATAATTCGTCCACGCGAGTAGTTGTCAGGCAGCCCTGTAATCAATCCTTCCTTCCGGAAAAGCTGTTTGTCAGCAGTGAAAAAGTCGTCCCAGTTGTAATACATGTCGAACACAGAGTCGTTGTGTGTGGCAACGGCTTCAGTGTAGGTTTTGTGGATTTCAGGAGAGATTTTGTAGCCGAGGTCTTCGAGTGATCGCTCTACAAGTCCGATCCCACCATGTGCCTTCAAGGTTCTCACGAGCGGCTTGTCAGCCTGCACTCCGACTATGGATTCGTTGCGTTTGTCGATGTAGCCGGGCTTGTGACTCGTGATCGTAGATGGGGTCTTCGTGTCCACTCCCAGGAGTCCGTCGTTTTTGCTCTCTTTTTTTAGCAGTAGTTTGGTTTTGCCCCAAACCTTCTTTGTTTTCTTGGTTGGAGAAGCAAGGAACGATTCGTCGCCCTTATATGGTTTGTAGTTTTTCTTAATGAAACTACTTACATCTATTTTTTTAGACATGATAAAGATTTTTATGAATGAGAAATTCAATAAAGATTATATGATGAATTGAGCCAGATTGCAAAAACACCAAAATTCTGCTAACATACAAGTAGTTGTCAATACTGGTGTACACTCCAAATAAAAGCCCCCGATTTGTCGGGGGCTTTTATGTCAATGTGGTGGAACCGTAGGGAATCGAACCCTAGCCACACAGTTGTCAATACTGGTGACGAGACCACTCCGGCCCCACAAAAACATTGACGTATAATTAATAACAGATGAACCTCAAATAAATCTCAAATTTTATTTAAATTTTCCTCAATTTTTTATTCTACTCTACAAATCCTCCAAAGTCCCTTTCAGGTAATCAACCAAAGCATTGATTGCATTATCTACAAATTTCAAACTTTCCGCTCGAGTAACTTCCTTCAGAGGCTTCACAGTCCCATCATCATATCCACTGATCAGCTCAAGCCCATAAGCTGCATCAAAATACTTCAAAGCCCAGCTTGGCATTTCGTGAATATCAGAAAATTCATACGAATCATCTTTAAAGCTATCAAAGTCAATTATAGAAATTCCATCAAACAGCCGAGAAAGCATCGCCAAGACCTCAGCTCTCGAAACCAACTCTTTTGGATTAAACAAACCATCCTCACCAACCAGAACAATCTTATTCTCTAGAGCAAAATTTAAATGATCCACAAACCAGTCTCCTTCCTCAACATCAGTGAAAGTTTCCACAGCAACATCAGGCACATCCATCAAGTCATCTCCCCAATAAATCGAATCCACAACCGCTTCATAAGACTCAACAAAAATCTTTACAAACTCAGCACGACTCACAGAGTCACTTGGTCTGAAAGTCCCGTCACTATATCCATCAATGATTTCGCCCTCATAGTATTCGAGAATGATCTCATACGCCCAATGTCCCAAGATATCGTAGAAGATAAAGTCTTCACCACTTCCGTAAGTCGCATAACAAACATCAGAAACACAAACAGTGACGTTGTGATCAATTGCGAAATAAGGAGCAAGTGTAGGCTCATCAACAACAGCCGCAAAATACTCAGGTGAAGCAAAATTCAGAGTGGTCAAACCTTGAGAAGAATAAGTACTATCAACCCACCTCTCATCTGAATAATAGAAAGTTTTGGCCCCAACCGTCTTCACTACCTCATAAGAAGACAAAGCATCCTCCAAAGTTTCGTTGCGTTTCAACTCTTGCGTGCTTTCAGCCGCATCGAATGCTCCTGATCCAGTTGGTAATACAAATTGAGCATCATCCAACGCATCAGAGAAACTCTTCGTAGCAGCCTCCTCCCATTCACCTTCCTCTCCATACGAATCCAAAATATCATCATCGACCAAGAACGAAGTGTATTCAGTCACAACTCCATATTTCTTACTCAATTCAATCACAGAATTAACCAACTCAGAAGACTCTCCACTCAAACGAATCTCATCCAATAAATATCCAATCTTTCGAGTCGCCCAAAGAGTCGGAATGTAATCTTTTCCAAAATCTGTACTACTTGAACCGACCGAACTCGCCGAAGCAGGGAAATCAACATCGTATGTAAATGTACGGGTTTCACCCTTAAAAGTACCAGTCAAAGTCGCAGTAGTTGGTCCGACTGCATCGTTATACCTTCCAAACAAAAGTAGCTGAGATCCTTTGTAAAAATCAGGCAAAACCTTTGGGTAAACATCATATTCACTAGGGTCAGACTCAAAAGAAATAGCCAAATCACTCAAAACCGGATAAGCAATTTTGTCATACAAAGAAGCCATCTCACTATCAATAGTTTCGTCCTCAGAAACATAAGTGCTCACAGAATGACTGTTGCCAGAAATCGCATCAAGCAAGTGAGTATTTACATCATCGCCGACTCCAAAAACAAAAACCCTCGCATCCGCGAGGTTCCCAGCCTCAACATTCTCCGCAATCACTCCAGTATCAACTTCCCCCACAGTCGGCTCTCCATCAGTCAAGAAAACAACAATCTGCGAAGCCACCCCTCCCGAGCTGAGATCATCCAGAGCTTCGAGCAGAGAACCATTTATATCTGTACCTCCGATAGCTTCAAGATCGTCTATGAAATCCTCGGCGGCGTCCAAATTCACACTCGACGCATCGACAAGGCCACTCTCCGAAAACACACTTATATAATCACTGAAAGCAACGATATTGAACCGATCTTCAGTCGAAGAATCAGCCAACTCATCGAGAACATACTTTAAGGCATCCTTCGCCTGATCAAGCTTCGTCCCATACATCGAACCCGAAACATCCAAAACAAAAACAATATCCTTTGGCATCACATCCTCCTCTGCAATCTCAACCTGCGGAGCCGCCATCAACATAAAATACCCATCTTCATCCCCGTCATTATATGTAACCACATTCAAACCAAAATCCTCTGAATCAAGCCCAATCAAAAGTTCATAATCCTGATCCGGAAGCACATTGGTTGCCTCGTACGAAGCCGTCGCAGTCGTGTCGCTCAGAAGCTGGACCGAAGTAGGATGAGTAGGGGAGTAGACTGATTTGATTGCCTCATTTGTTGAAATTTCAACCTGCACGCTCACGCTATCAAGCAAGTCAGAAGAATACTTTTCCGTACTCAAAGGATACCAAAAATCCAAATAACCTCCCTCAAGAGGTAAAGCTTGCACATATGAAATTTCCACACGCTTGTCATCGCCTGCAGCGATCGGATAGATGCTCGCCTTGTACAGCCCACTACCTGTGTATTCAAGCAAAGCCGGATCAATCATTTTCATCACATATAAAAAAATCAACGACCCCTCCCGTTGATAAC
>CAZBZZ010000014.1:0-1768 GCA_964496555.1 uncultured Candidatus Peribacteria bacterium | reverse complement strand
CACTCGCATCATCTGCATCCAAAATCTCCCCAGTCAATTTGTCCCCATCAACCCACATCGCAAAATCAGTAATCACAGCATCTTCAGGAATAGGAAACAGGTACGTTCCCTCAACTTCCCAATCATTTGGATTGTGAAAAGTCTGATCGATATCTACTCGCGCAACCTGATTTTCGATCTGTACGGTGACGTGGTGTTCCTTTACTGAAAGATTAATTGAAGGTGTTATTGGATCAATGATAATAAATCCATCGGCGCTGGCAGTAGAGGTCAGAAGGGTGGTCAAAAGGAGGAGCGGAATAAAAAAAGAGGTCAAAATTCGGGGAATTTTCATGATTTTTATAATTTATTTTGTATGATTTTTTGTATGCGAAAAGTCTACCATTTTAAACGGCTTCGGTAAAAATTTATTACGAAAATGGCGAGAGCTCATGAAAAAGTCTGTAGGGTAGCATTGAAAGGTCTGAAGGATGAGAAGATTCGTTAAGCTGGGTGGGGCGGAAAAGACGCCTACAGACTTCTGGAGCGAAGTGGCTACCAGTAGTTGCGACCCGTGTCGGGGTTGTCGCGAAAGCTGGCACTCGAGGCGTTGTCAGGATTGTAAGGACAGTTCCTGGCATGCCTCAGCATAGCCTTCATAGACGAAGGCGTCTCAGGACAGCCTCTCTCCCTGTAAGTGCAGGGGACTCCGTTCGAGCTGTGGCCGCCGCCTCCGCGATGCTTCCGGTTTCCACCGGAGCCGCCGGTGCGGCTACGCGTCCTGGATCCACCCTTCTTCTTATTCCTGTTCTTCCTGCTTCCGGTCGGTCCTCCCATGGACTCCCTCCTCAATGCTACCCTAATTTTCAAAGTGAACGATCAACCTAGACCGCTCGAGAAAACGAGGGCGAAAGTTAGAAAACGTTCAAAAGGATTATAGCAGTAGAAGGGGGTTTGTCAACGCACGCCTCCCTACTCCTCCTCAAATATAAGATTTTCAGCATCTTTCTTTATTTTCCGTGGATCCCAATTTTTCCCATGCATATTTACTATTATACCTAAAGGTTGTTCGGTATTTATTAAAGTAGAGATAGAAGCTCCCAGGTTCAAAAGGCCGTCACCTCCTATTAAATTCATGGGATACATAGCCCCAGTAATAACAATACTCACATCCGCCAAAACATCTTCATCAAGATTTTTCAACAAAAATGCGCCTGTCTCTGGCATCGTGAAAGTCCCATGTGTAATCAAGAAATCCATCACACCCTCTTTATACGCTCTTTCAATTTCTTGGAGCAAAACTTTTCTGTCATCATCCGTAATCCCACGACTATCTTTCTTGCAAACTTCTTTTGCAGAGTAGTCTGCCGGAATTTTCATAGAGTGAGTGAAATAAACCTCTATATCAACAGAATTAGGGAAAAATTGTGCAAGTTTTTCAATTTGAGAATAATCAGTTTCACAACCACTAATAGTTCCTCCCATAGAAAGATGTAAGATTTTTTTCATAATGTAGAGTTTGTTAATTGGTGGAGCAGAAGGGTTAGATTTTGAACCATTTATTCGCCAACTGCTCGAAACAGATATAACACAAAGATTTCTCAAGATAAAGGTGATAAACCTAGATGAGATAAACAAGGTAAGATACAGCTCAAAAGTTTTGTATTAATTAGGAGTGGAAGGTATTAGTGATACATAACCCAAGGGAGTTTGAACAATTCGAATTCAATTATTCATCCTCTGGCTCATTCGGTACCAATCTGAATCCTTCTCCCGGAGGTTGATCAAT
>CAZBZZ010000013.1:0-15587 GCA_964496555.1 uncultured Candidatus Peribacteria bacterium | reverse complement strand
GGAACTATTCAGTCTATTGATATTGTTCGTGCGCTGAGATCATTGAAGAAGAGGCATGATCGGGAAGATTCATTTGCTATTAAAGTTGTTGGGGATAACAGATCTGGTTTGATGAAAGAGGTTCTTGATGTTTTGGTGAATTATGATGCTGATATTTCTTACTCTCATGCAAAGCTGAGTTTCCTGAGAAAAAATGCAATTATGATCTTTCATGTGAGTTTTGATTCGTTGAAAGATTTTAGTAAAGTTTGCCAACACGTTGAGCAGATAGAAGGTGTCGAGCACGTTGTTAGACTCTTTAAACAAACTACTGTTTCTTTTTATTCGGTTGTGTTCACGACAATGTTGATTTGGGGATTGCATCCTTTGTTTATTAGAAGTTTGGTTCGATTGCCTTTTGCTAAGGAGTATCAATTCTTATCTAGTTTGCTACTTTATATTGGACTGTTCATGCTTTTGTTCACTGTTATTTATTTGAAGAAAATTATTCAGAAAAGTTTCCCTGGATTTAGGAATCAGAATTCTGTTTGGATAACTACATTCCTAGCTCTGACTATTGCTGTGTTTGCCCTCCTGTTTGAGTTATACACGTTCAAAATACATTTCAACTGGGTGATCATCTTTGGAGGTATTCTGTTCATCTACGCTTATTTGGCTGCGCAATATTTGGAGTATAAAAATTCTTTTAAGTCAAAACTTCGAAAATAGTCAGGTCTTTCATTCTGAGCAATCCTTCCAAAAGGGCTTTCCCCACGTAGACTCCTTTAACTCGTATTTCTCTGAGGAGATTCAGATGTTTTACTTTTGATATTCCGCCGCCGAGATAGACGTTGAGATCTGTTGTAGAGAGTATGCGTTCTACTTCATCGTAGTTTGGGTGAATCAATGTTCCTTGGCTCCAAATGTCGATGTATAGAAGATTCTTTACGTTTAGGCTTTTGAGTTCTTGTGCGAAATCGAAAACTTCATATGGGTTTTCTTTTGAAGTGTATTCGGAAATAATTTGTTTGTCTTTTGCTTTTATTCCGACGTAGATTTTGTCTGGACCATATTTTTTTATTGCTTTTGGGATGATAGGCAATCCTGAAACCCCTATAACTATTTTTTGTACACCCAGTTCTTCGAATGCTCGGTCAATTTCTTCCATTGTGCGAAGTCCTCCTGTGTATTGGACTTCTAGGTTTGGATTGTCGGTTACTATTTCTTTTATTATTTTTGCGTTGATGATTTTGTGTTTCTTGCTGGCGTCGAGGTCTACAATTAGGAGGCGTTTTGCTCCTTGTTTGTGAAATTCCTTTGCATAGTTTTGAGGGTTGCGAGGGTAGGTTGTTTTTTCATTAAAATCCCCTTTGTATAAAGAGACACATTTCCCTCCGATAATATATATTGCTGGATTTACTTCCATCTTCTTTTGTGGCTAGGGTTTGCTGGTTTGCTAATTTGCGAATTTGAAATGCATGATGTCCCCATCCTTCACTTCGTATTCCTTTCCTTCCATCCTCATTTTCCCCTGTTCTTTTGCCGCGTTTTCACTTCCTGCATTTATGTAATCTTCGTATTTGATTACCTCTGCTTTGATGAATCCTTTTTGGAAATCAGTGTGGATTACTCCCGCAGCTTCTGGTGCAAGAGCTCCCCTCTCTACTGTCCAGGCTCGGACTTCTTTTGGCCCTGCGGTCAAGAATGTCATGAGGTTGAGAGTCTTGTATGCTGATCTAATAATTTCGTTCAACCCTGTCTCCTTGAGACCAAGGTCATTCAAATATTCCAATGATTCCTCCTTACTTAAATCTCCCAACTCCTCTTCTACTCTTGCGCAGATTGGAATTATTTTATCTTCGTTTTGGACTCCTAAAAGTTCTGAGTATTTTGATTTGTCGAAATCTTCTATCTGGTCTTCGTGGAGATTTACGATGTATAGGTGAGGCTTGATTGTGAGAAGATGAAGGTCGCGAATGAGAAGTTTTTCTTCGTGTTCAAGGCCGAGATTGCTCACCAAATCCCCTTCTGATAAATGGGCATATACTTTTTCTATTACTGCTAGGTATTCTTTCTTTTCTTTGTCTTGAGATTTAGCTTCTGTGCGTGCTTTGTTCACGCGTTTTTCTACTGTTTGTAGATCTGCGAGAATCAATTCAGTGTCTATAATTTCTCGGTCTCGTTTTGGATCGATCTCTCCGTGAACGTGAGTGATGTTTGAATCTTCAAAGAATCTCACAACCTGTGCGATTGCATCACACTCTCTTATATTTGCGAGGAATTGGTTCCCGAGTCCTTCTCCTTTGCTGGCTCCTTTTACCAATCCAGCGATATCGACAAATTCGATCGCAGTTGGGATTACGTTGTCCGGTTTGTTTATTTCAGCTAGTTTTTCTAGACGTTCGTCTGGCACTTCTACAACGCCCACATTGGGGTCTATCGTACAAAATGGGTAGTTTGCCGCTTGAGCACTTTTCGCGCCTACTAGGGCGTTAAAAATGGTCGATTTTCCTACATTGGGGAGGCCTACTATGCCTATTTTAAGACTCATGTGTATATTTGTTGAATTCTTTGATTGTTATTTGTCCTGGGGCTGTCTTTGATGTGGATTTAGAGGTAGATGAGAAGTACATCATGTGATTTCCAAAGAGGTGTCCAGAGATCCTCGTGAGAAGACCGTGCTCCCCCATGCACAAGCAAATTGTGTTCTGTCCCTTTTTACTTAAGTTTGCCAGAAAGTCAAGTATTCTGAAGCTGTCCACTATGCCTTTTGCACTAGTTGCGAACTTGACTATGTTCTTTGAGTTCTTGGTTTGGGTCGGTAGTTTACTCGTCATCTTCTTGTATATTTTGTTTAGATCTTTCTCGTATGGGGTTTGTTTGAAATTGTGATATGAGATTATGATTGTGATTTTTGGGTTTATTTTTTTTGCTTTTTTGAATGTGGATTTTGGAGCTTGATAATCAATGTCTATGTATTTAGCCTTTTCTATGATTTCTTCGTTGAGTTTTTTTGAATCTGATTTTTCTAGTTTATAGATGAAAGGTTTTTTAAGTCTTTTTAAAAGAGAGGCGTGTTCTTTTTTGGGGATACTATCAAACCACACCTCTATGATGTCTGCATCTTTGGTGTTGGCGAGTTTGTTGGTTTGGATTGGAATTACTTTATACATCGATCATCATTAGTTTTACTGCATCTTCTACATCTTTTGTATTTGAGAAGTTTGGATATATCCTAATATGATTCGTTCGGCTCAGGTTGTAATACGCGAGTGAAGTCAGATCGTAGTCTATAATAATATGAGGTTTTTCTTTCTTTAGGAATTCGGCCAAAGTGTCTGGTTTCTTATTTTCTGGTTTAAGAGTTTTTCTGTATTTTTTCAAGATTCTATTTCCTTTTATATCTACAAATTCATATCCTTTAGTGGTCTTCAATGTCCCTGCTATTTTTGCTTTTAGGCCACTCCCCACCCCTGTGATTGGGACTCCTATTCTGATCCTTTTTGATTTTGGGATGTGCGTGTGAATGGTTAAATCTTTGATGTATGGATTTTCTTCTTTTATTTTCTTATCCATGATTGCTAGCTCTTCTCTCAGGTCTATCAAGTCTGCGAATGGGTTGATTTCAATGAATGCTTCTCCGAATATAAAAGTTCCTGCACGACGCATTCTTATTTTTCTGATTGATAATACTATCTCTGTTTTTTCGAGTATTATTTTTCTGATTTTCTTTAAAAGTTTTGGATCGTCCCAATAGTCTAGGAGGAAGAAGAGGGCTTCTTTTGTACTTTCAACACCAACCTTCAAAATCATGATAGCCATCAACATACTGATGACACTCTCGATGTACATTATTTGATACATGTTTGCGAGGATACTTGCGATGACCGCGAAACTCGCCACGACGTCTAACTTCTTATCTTTGGCATTGTTCATTAATGAAATGGAATTCGTTTTCCTGGCAACTTCTGTCAATTTTGTCGCCAGTCTTATTGAGAAGATTATTGAGACAGCAGTGGTCACCAAACCTAATGAATGCAATTGTCCGGTAGGGACATCTGTGATGCTTGTGATCGCTTGTTTGAATACGTCGTAGCCGAAATATATGATCAATAAAGATACTAGAAGAGCTCCGAAGGTTTCTACTTTGTAGTATCCATATTCGAATTTTTTATCTGCTGTTCTTCTTGATAACTTTAATCCTATGTAGCTCGCAAAGAGACTTATTATATCTGTCAGTGAGCTGAGTGCGTCCGCTAGCAAAACCACCATCCCTGTGAAATAAGCGGTTACTGCTTTGATGACAGTAACTACTATTAGTTGGATCAAACTATTTCTTGCTATTGTCTCTCCTTGTTTTAAGTTTCTACTACCACTCATGGGCAAATGATTGTTACTTTTTGGAATTTTATCACATTATTTTTTCAAAAGGAAACAATTGGACGCCCCTGAACTAGATCACTTTTTCCACTTCGGTCAATCCTTTCAGGTTATTTCCTTTTTACTTTTTCCTGTTAATTACTATAATTTACAACAAGTAAAAATATTTCCTAACCCTAGCATCATGAGGAAGTTTTTCCTTGGTCTAGCGGTACTAAGCATCACAACTCTTTTGGTTGGATGTGTACCAGCTGAAGAAGCTACAGAAGAAGAAATGATGGAAGAAGAAGTTGTAGAAGAGGTTGTAGAACCTGAAGCAACTGAAGAGGTTGTAGAAGAAGAAATGATGGAAGAAGATGAACACGCTGAATAATCTTTCTAGATTAGTAGCTACTAGACAGAAAGGGCGGTGAAAATGATTTCCCCGCTTTTTTTGTATCCAGATTATGGAGATTCCAGGTTATGCCTTTAGGAATTCTCGGGTGTGGCTGTCTTCCTTCACTGTTTCGTGAACTGATGGTTTTCTTATAGAGGCGTGTCTGCGTGCCTGCATCTGTTCTTTCTTTAAGGTGTCCAAGAATTTTTTTGTCTGTGCCACTAATCGGTCTTTTGAGAAATCTACTGCTTTTGTGATTGTGTGACTTACTTCTTTTGCTTTGAAGGTTTTCATTGGCATTTTTAGAAGAAGTTCTACTTCATAGGCATCGTGCTTCTCAAATTTCTCTATGTTGCAATTAATTATTACTGCATCTTCATCAAAGTTGGTCAAAAGTCCTTTTATCTGTTTCAATTTGCTAGGCAAATAATTGTCGAAAATCTCTTGCTCCTGTGGCGAGAGGTTTTTGTAAGTGTTTGTTACCTTCATGGAGATGGGTTAAGGTTTTTTAGGGGAGGAGTACATTATAACTCATGTGAGGTTGGATAGCAAAATGGAAATTATTACCATCTTGTTGGCCATTTTCTTACGTATCCTGAGCCTGGAACCTTTTGATGTGTATCTAGATGTAATATATTTGGATATCTCCCAATCCCACCTCCACCTCTATTTTTCATAGCTTTTTAAGCTAGTTCTATGATGTGATCTCTGACTTTTGATGTTGTGTTTAGCCCGCATGCTCCTTCTGTGCTTTTATGGCATTTTGCTCTAAGGAATTCTCTCGTCCTTGCTAGATTTATATCTATTGCGCTTCCTGATAGGTGTAGACTTGTTTTGGGGTGTTCTCCCGTAAGGTAATTGTGAACGTATGATCTATATGTTTCATCTGGGCATATTGCAAATCCATAACTTCTTCTTACTTCTTCTAGAAGATCTACTAGTTCTGGGCTTATTCTGGCAACTTTATATAAGTATAAAGTTCTTTTTTGTCCTGGGTTTAGTGGGTCCGGAGCTTCATATTCGTAATAGAATCTGGGGTTGATGTTCCCTGCTGCGATGTCGTTTGGATCTATCTTGGCAAATTCCCATGCCTGAAAATTATCTGATAGGTGGGTAGTTTCGTTTCCTTCTATTCTGACTAGGGGGACTTCTTCTTTGTGAGATCTTGGATTGTAAAAATAACAATCTTTTTGAATTTGTGCGAAATCTGTTTCAAAACTCAGATCTTCACATCCCTCATAGTTTTCAGGTTCACCCCATTCTACTAAGGGGAGAGTGTTCCCGATTGGGAATTCCACTGATCTTGTTTCCTCTGGATGTTCGGGTTTGGCTGGTTCTTCTGGTTCGGCTAGTTCTTCTGGTTCATTTGGTTCCTCAAATTCAGGGAAAATGCTGTCTCTTATTTCAACCTTCACATCTCGTGCTATTGGGGCTACTTTCGAATCCTTGGGTTTTATTACTTCTGGTTCTCCTTTGCAAGCTGGAGCAGCCAGTGCAAGGGCACAGGCTAGAAATAAAGATTTTTTTGTTAGGTCTGGGGAATTCATGATTCAAGTATGACTAAAATGAGTATTGCAGTTTAATGCAATTACCTGAATTTGTCAACACCCCTTAGAAGTGGTGCCGCGAGGTAGAATTGAACTACCGACACCAGGATTTTCAATCCTGTGCTCTACCACTGAGCTACCGCGGCACGTGTGGTAAAAGATTTACTTCCGAGATTCTAATAGGTGTGGAGATGAAAATCAACTAAAAAGCTCACCCCTTTCGAGGTGAGCCTTTGATTTCTAACTAATCTGATCGTTCCTACTATGCTTTTTTAAGCATTGGAAGACCTGTTCTCTTGTTTTCAACTACTTGGTAACCTTCTGGCATTGCATCTAGTGCATCTGCAGGTTTTTCTTCACGAGCGAAGTAATAGATCCTTTGTAGTCGTCCACCTCTTAGAGTTACCTCTTTTGTGTGGAGGAAGTAAGTTTGTCCCTTACTGTTTGTGTGACTGTAAGCCATAGAAAAATGGGTTAAGAATTTTTCTAAAAAAACTCTACCTGATAGCAGGTTAGTTGTAAAGGGAGAGGACCATTATCCTTAAACCTGTCAAGCTGAATGTTTTTTGGCTTGTCCTTGGGGTTTTTGATTATTTAGCCGGGATGTACGCTATTTTCTTGTTATCGTGACCTCTTTTGAATCTGTGATAGTCATCAAGGAATTCTCTTAATTTAGGATGAACTTCATTTATTTTCCCTTCGAGAACAAGGTCTCTTTGTTTCTTTGCAAAAGACTTATTTCTAAATGAGTAACGAGCTCTTAAATATACAACCCTGTGGTCTGATAGATTACCGAATTTGGTCCTCTTCCCTCCTTTATATTTGAGGAATGCGGCTGAAGCAGCTACGTCTACTAATAGGTTGTCTCCTCTGTCAATTTTTTGCCCTGGATAGAATTTGTCTACAAATTTTCGGAATTTTTCGTAGTATGATTTGGTTTGAAAATCGCTCCATGCCTTTGGTAAAAATTGGCCTATGCCTTTTGGATGTTCTCCTTTGTAAGGGTATCCAACTAATCCATGCTTGAAATCTGATTCACGATCAAAAGTTGCATATAATATTGGTTCTGACACTTCAAAGTAGAGAGCGACTTGTTGGATTATGAATGCGAGTTCTGGATTTTGTTTCTGTAGATCGTCGAATTCTTTTACCGTTATTTTGTTTTTTGCTTTTCTCTCAGCTTCTTTGACTAGTTCTTTGGTTAGGCCAAAATTGTCCATGTCCTTGATCATTCCTTCCTGAAGTTTAGTCTTTGAAGGACTTGGTTTTTTGTTTTGGTGTTCTAATTGTTTTTCAAATTTTTCTAATGCCATTGGTGTATTATACCATGTTTTGGCATTAATTAGAATGAGTAACCGTTCGATATCATTCTATTGAAGCGGTTTTTGAGGGCTTTTACTTCTTGGTCTTCTATATGATCATTTTGTGATATTTTCGCTTCTACTGAACTTAATTTTTGGAGGAGGACGTTGTATTTGTCTGTATTTACTCTATAGAGACCATTTTGGGGTGGAGTCACTAATTCGCATTCTAGTCTAAATATCCCCATTAAGATTTCGATTCGTTCTCTTATCAAGAAGAGATCTTCCACTTGTACATTAACTTTACCGTTTGGCGCTTTTTTTACGTAAGATACCTGTGGGACTGAGTTTGTTAAATCTGGCAGGGCTCTTTCTGCTGCAGATATTGATCTTGTTAATTTTCCTTGTATGCCGCCTAAGCTAATGTTCATTCTGCTTAATTCTTTTTCTAAGACGGCTCTTTTCTTTTCTAATCGAGCGATGAGTTTGTCGATCTTGGCATGTTCTGCTTCGCGTGCAGCGATCTTTTTCATTTCTGCGGAGAGGGCTTTTTCTGCCTTTTTTTCTCGAGCTGCTTTTTCTCGAGCTTTTTCTTTTCTTGCTGCTTCCTCTGCAGCTTTTCTTGCTTGGATTCTTGCAGCTTTTTTTTCTGCCGCAATAGCGGCTCGAGCTTCTTTTTCTCGGGCTGCTTTTTCTTTTCTGCTCTGTTTTCTATCATCTATTTCTTTTATGAATTCCTTTGCCAATTCTTCATTTGAGATTTCAATGAATACTATATTTTCTACTGATTTGATTCTAATTCCACGTTTTTTTAGAACTATATAGTTCAATTCTATTATTATTTTTTGAAGGTTTTCTTTCGTTGTTCCTAATTGTTCTAGTACGTCCTCTCTCTTTAATCCTTTTGGATTTTGTGAGAGCAATACTATGAATAATTTTCTTTCTTCTGATTTTATTTTTTTTGTTATTTCCACTAGGGCTCTAAGAGCTGATTCTGAATAGCATTCGTCGGTATCTGGTTGTTTTGGAACTCTATTGTCTGTGAGATCTCTTCTTATTTGGAATTCTGGCAGTTCTGGTTTCGGTGTTTGCTTAGATTTTCCTTCTACTTCTTTGAGTTTGTTCCTTTCCATTATTATTGTTCCGTTAACTCTTCTTATTCTGTATCCGTAATATCGGAAAATATTTTTGGTTTGTTGCTCTGTGAAGCTCTTCATTTTCTTATCATCCATTTTCAGAATGTCTTTTGCTTCTTCGTAGTCCATTGATAAATCTTCTGCTGCTAATTTCTTATAAAATTCGGCTGATTCCGGTTTTCTTGATTTTGATGCTGCTTGCAATAACACCTCTGCTGGGGAAGGTGGTCGGAGGGGGTTTTCTGGTTCGGGGATGTAGATGTGTTCTTCTGATCCCATGATGGCAACACCATTTCTGATATGCATTTGCAGATTCCATGGTCCTAATTTTTTATTTCTCTGGGTTATTCTTTCTCCAGGATTTTGTACATCTATTTCTCTTAAATTTATTCCTTTGGGACTGCTTGATACTTTTCCTGTCACCAAAATGGATTTTGCATTTTCTCCGTATATTCCTCTTTTTTTTGATTCGGCAAGAGCAGCTTGAGTTCTCTCATTGATGGATTCAAAAAGACTTACTACTAGAGGATCTTCTGCTGGGACTAAATGAGTTTTTTCTGTTTCCATCCTCCATGTTTCGGGGAGGTCTCCAGTTTCCTCTAAGATGTTTAATCTTACGCAAGTGTCTTTTAATTTAGCTGCGATGTGCTCCCCTATGTCATCTACTGCTCGCCAATCTAGTCCTTCTTTTGACAAGGCTCTTTCTATCCATTCTCTCGTTGCTTCTGAGGTTACTGAAGTTATTGAGAGAACTTGTTGAGTCAACAAATCACCTTCATCTATCAATCCCTTGGCAGCTTTAATTTCTTTAGGTGCTGCTAAAGTCAAAAGTCTTGTGTTGAGAGCTTCTTGCTTATCTTGTTCGGCCATTCTTGTTTTTTAATGGAGGGCATTATACCCTTTTCCTCCGTTTAGTCAACAGGTTGAGGCCTAAGTTTCTTAACTGAAAATTGGATACCCATTATGAATATCCAAGCGATCATTATTAGGAGAAGACTTTTGAAGTTTATTAATGATACGATTTCTTCACCTGCAACGTAGACTACGCATAACCAAAAAGTTGCCCAGAATGCGAATGCTGCGAGTGAGTATTTTATGAAGGTTCTAGTTTTGATTTGTAGTATGCCTGCTGCTGTTGCTGTTAGTGATCCAACATGAGGATGGATGTAACTTATCATTAGAATTTTCAATCCATGTTTTTCTATGCGCTTGCGCATTCTGTCGATCTCTTTTTCCAATCCAAATTTTAGGAACATTTTATGCCAACCGTATTTTCCCATATAGAAATTGACGATTGCCATTAAAAATAGGCCTGTCATTACTAGAGCTACTGTGATTGCAATACTCTGGGCTCCTTGTGTTGCGAACAATGTCCCCATCACTACCACTATTGATCCTGGGAAGAACCAGTTTATAAGTAGGAACCCTTCCGCGAGTGCCGCTACGAAAACTACCCAGTATCCGTGAACTTCGTATTTTGCTTGTGCAAAGGCGATGATCTCATCGTATGAAGGGAGATTTAAGGCTTGGTATGTCAAAAGAAAAATTCCCAATAATAGGAACAGAGTGATGGGGAAAGCCGCATATAATGTGAATTCTTTTAGTCCTTTGGTCATTTTGTTAATGTTCCTTCAAGAATATGTTTGTCTGGAGCTGGATCCCCGTCATTTGGCTCAAGAGTAAGGACGTAAAAGTCGTGATCTGTTAAATCTTCATCCGCTGTGAATACGTTTATGTGTGTTCCGTCTTTGATTTCTGTTTCCCCTGTACTTAGGACTGAAGTTGGATTTTTTCTGACAATCCATCCTTCGTAGAAATCTTCGTTTTCTAGAGCGGGGAGATTCTTAAAAGTTACATGAAGTGTGTATTTGTTTGTTTCTGTATCGAATTTTGCCAATGCTTCTCCTGAGGCTTCTCCTCCTGTTACGTCTTCTAATAATGCAGTGTATTCTGGAGCCTCTATGGATGGTTGTGTTTCTACTGCTGTTTCCTGATCTGTATTTTCGAGACTTGTATTAGCTGAACAGGCTGTAAGCAATAATAAAATGTTAACAGATGCGATAATTATAATTTTCATGTTGAGGGGTTAGTATTGCATGAAGAGTCTAGCATTTGATTAAGAGTTTGGCTATATACATGTATAATGCACCTATGCCTTACAAACACACACAGATTGGATACTTGATGATAGGAGTGATGGTTGCTCTTCTTTTGTATTTTGGAGTGATTTTCATGGTAGCTGATTCAGACCCTGTTTTGGTTCCCGTACTGTCTGTTATCCTGCTTATAATCGCTTCTTTTGCGACGCTTACTGTCTCGATTGATGGGAGTTATCTACGAGTGAAGTTTGGTTATGGGATTTTTAGTAAAAGTTTTGCGCTGAGTGAAATTGTGTCTGTGAAATCTGTGAAGAACCGTGGGTATAATGGATGGGGAATAAGATTTTGGTGGAAGCCTCGTATGATGATCCTAAATGTCTCTGGCTTCGACGCCGTTGAGATCCATATGAGAAATGGCAAGATATACAGAATAGGAACTGATGAGCCTAAGAAGCTTGAAAGTGCCATTAAGCAGGCAGTATCTCTTTGAGAATGTTTATTGAACTTAAATCATGGCCGTCGTGAGGGATTATTCTTTCTGGTACGTTTTGGCCAAGTTTTTGTCTTATGAGTTCAGTGTGTTCGCCTCCTATATACTCATCTTCCTCTCCTCTTATTATTTGTATCCTACTGGGGTCTACAAATCCTTCTAGATCGTCCATTGCTCTGTAGAATTCGTCTCCGAATAATCTTCTATGTTCTTCAATGAGGTCGCCTTCTACTTGATACATACCTTCACATTCCTCCAGGACCTCTCTTAATATTGCCTCCTGCCTTTCTGGTTCGAGCATGGCTCGGTCTGTGAGAAGACGTGTGTTTACGATACTCAATGCAATTTCGGGGTCTTGTGTTTCGGTAGCGATTTTCACAAATGGTGAAAGGAAATGGACTGAATTTGGGGCTCGTCTTCCTGACTTTTGCATCTCTCTCAATGCTTGTAGGACTGCTACTGCTCCATAGGATTGACCTACAAGGTGTAGTCTTTTGGATGGAAGAGCTGCTTGTATGTCTACAATGGTAGCAGATGCATTTTGCATGTACTCATCAATGGAGAATGGCTCTGTGAGGCTTTGGGAAGGAAATATAGCTGCAAAGTTCCCGTCTCCTTTAAGGAGCTCTATTGCTTCATCTTCTATTCTTTTTCGCCATTCGATGCCTGGTAGGCCATGTTGAACAATCATGACGTCTTTAACGTCTATGAGTTGATCGGTTTCTCGTGGCATTATTATTTTATTTTCTGGCATGGTGGGATTTCTTGATGATTTTTTTGAAGAGGCGATTCTACTATATGGGGTGGATATTGTCAATTTGGTTCAGAAAGATTTGAGGAAAACTTGAGAAAAAATTGAGATCTGGTTGATATTGTGAATGTGTCGGGGGCAAAATGGGCCTGGAGTTGGTCTCGTCATAGGCTTTAGCAACCACTTGGTTCGGGTTCGATCCCCGACGGGTCCACCACTGACAATAAAACCCCGCAAGCTAAGCGGGGTTTTTATTTTGGAGTATTCACCATAGGATTTAGCACTTTTATCTTAGCAAAATTTCAATAAGTTTTCAATGGAGCTCCATAATCATGGACGTTAGAACTTTTTGGAGATCAGGTAAGAGGAAAGGATTGAAACTAGAGGGATGATTATCACGAGAGAAACTGCTCCAACAAATGTTCTAGTGAGTTCTAGAGCTATAAAGTCCATATTGATAATTTCTGAAAAAGTTCCAGTGCGATCGAGCGATAAGAGAATTAGAAATGGTAAGGCACTGGCTAGATATGCAAAGAGTAGTGTGTTTATCATTGAGCCTAGTACGTCTTTTCCAACGTTCATGCCTAATTGGTAGATTTTTTTGAAAGATTTTTGAGAATTTTCTTTGAAGTTTTCGAAAATTGCTGAAGAAATTGAGATTGCTGTATCTATTAGGGCCCCTACTGCACCTATGAAGAGTGATGCAATTATGATCCCCGCAAAATCAATGTTTGGGAAAACAACTCCGAGTGTTCTGAATTCTTCACTTGGGGTGTTTCCTATTTGCACTATATCTTTAAATACAAATGCTATTAGAAGAGAGGCTGTGTAGGCTACTATTATTGCTATAATTGCTGAGAGAGATTTTTTGTTGAAGCCGTGGATTAGGGGGACCGTGAGTAGCGTTATGATTCCTATGAATGTTATAGCTGATGTGATTGGAGGGTATCCGAGAGTGATCATTTTCAAGAATATCAGATAGAAAAGTCCAAGTGAGAGTATTACGCTTGCTATTGCTGTTATACCTTTTTTTCTTGCTACTATGATTGAGACTATCGAGAAAATTATGAAAATTGTTATTAGACCTGTTTGGTGGTAGTAGTCTGTGACTTCGTAGGTTGTTTTGCCTGTATTTTTGTCTTCTAGTTTGTATATTGAAATTTTGTCTCCTACTTTGTATTTATTGAAGTTGTTAAGTTCATTCTGATTCACTTCTATTTCTTCGTTGTCTGAGTTGACGATGAAATTTGAGTCATTGATTTCGAGTATTTCTCCATGTATGAATTCGTGTTCGTAGCTTGAGTCTATTTCTGGGGGAAGAAAATGCGCTGGTTGAAAGCTTAGATATGTTATCAAGGCTATCGTTGCCACTATGGTGATTGCAAAAATTGTTTTGAAAATTTTCATGGGTTGATTATAGCATATTTGGGGGAGATATAATCATGGACGTTAGAACTTTTTATGCCTTTTTGAGCGTAAGAGTGAAAGCTTCTGGGTAGAACGGTCTGAAATTTGTTTCGTCTCCAAATTCTGGCCAACGTCTTCTGTATATTTCTATATCTTCTGTTGTTTGAGATAATTTAGTACAAACAAGCCCGAATTGAGAAAAATATTCTGGGTTTGCAATTACTGTTTTGCCATTATCTTTGTCGGGCCTGCCTCCTATGAACCATTCTTCAGGAACTGACCAAGGCGTATTCATTTCTGTTATGTGTATTTCTCCTCCGTTGACTAAAACCCTAGAAGCTTCTTCCAGAAAATCGGCTTGTATGCCATGGGCTTGAGAATACATGCCGAAAACATTGTTGAATATTAATTCATCAACACTCACGTCGGGGAATGGGAAACTTCTGGCATCTGCCACGAGAGGACTGAATCCCTCTACCCCTCCGTATTCCTTCCTTTCCCACTTTGCAAAATCAGGCTGTCCTCTGAGAATTTCATTTACTGAAACATAATGTTCGTCGTCTTTAATTCCCCTGTTTGCATGAAAAGCTGAAGGTATTCCTGCGCTTCCTACTTCAACTACTAAACGACTACGCTGTGTTTCGGTTTGTTGATTTGTTTTTTCTAGTGAACTATTCATATTGCTAAATCAAAAGGAAGGTATCGTAACAAATAGGTATGAAAAATCAATGAATACTCCCAAAAACTTGGTTTGGAATGGAGCGGGTAAGCAGAGCTTGCCCTCCCATTTCCTCAAAATAGGCTTCAAGTAAACTTGAGCCTATCCCTCGGAAATGGAGCTCCATAATCACAGACGTTAGAACTTTTTGGAGGGCCCATTCCTCTTGTTACCGTTGATCTATTTGGTGCTTAAGTACCTTTCACCTCTATCAGGGAAAACTGTGACAATATTTTCATGCCGCTTCTTTAATCTCTGTGCTGCAAGGAAATTTGCTCCTGAACTTATACCAACCAAGACTCCACACTGTTTGGCTAATTTTTCTGACATTTTGATTGCATCTTCACTTTTGATTGTGATCACTTCATCAATAAAATGCGTATTTTCCTGAATCACTTTTGGGATAAACCCTTCTCCTATTCCTTGAATCTTGTGCAGTCCAGGCTTTTTTCCTGAAAGAACAGCTGATTCTGCAGGTTCTACAGCGATAATCTTCACCTTTGGGTTGTAGGCTTTTAATGCCTGTGCTACGCCTATCAGCGTTCCTCCTGTGCCCGTCCCTGCTACAAAAGCATCCACTTGTGATGCTTGTTTTGTAATTTCTTGTCCCAATCCTTTTCTGTGCGCTTCAATGTTATCAGGATTTTCAAATTGTCTGGGAAGCCAAAAGTCGGGATTCTCTTTCGCCAATTCTTCATATCTTTTTATTGTTCCTGCTATATCTTCTTTTGCGGGTGTTAAAACAATTTCCCCTCCAAACGCTTCTACCATTTTTCTTCTCTCTAGGCTCATGGACTCTGGCATTACAGCTATAAATTTGTATCCTCTGATTGTTGAGATCATTGCAAAAGCAATACCTGTGTTACCTGAAGTTGCTTCTAAAATTGTACTGCCTTTCTTTAACTCACCTCTTTCTTCCGCTTGTTTAATGATATACCAAGCCATTCGGTCCTTTACGCTCCCTGATGGATTAGTTGTTTCAAGTTTTGCTTGGATTCCACCTATATTGATTAAAGGTGTGTTTCCGATTGTATTTAATATGTTATTCATAATATTTTGATTAGATTTATATAACAAAAAAAACTCTGGAAAGAGGTTTGGTGTTTAGAATTAAGTGTGAAAATTTATGTGTTCACAGAACCAACCTCTCTCCGACAGGATTCGCAACAACATGAATTTTGGTTGGTTTTGTAGTGCATGTTGATTTTATCGTAATGGTTATTTGACGAATGTCAATATTTAGCCTGAACAAGACGAAAGATTGGAGCGGGTAAGCAGAGCTTCGGTAGCTTGCCCTCCCATTTCCTCGAAATAGGCTTCAAGTGAACTTGAGCCTATCCCTCGGAAATGGAGCGGGTAACGAGAATTGAACTCGTATCTACTGATTGGCAACCAGTCGTAAT
>CAZBZZ010000012.1:0-15936 GCA_964496555.1 uncultured Candidatus Peribacteria bacterium | reverse complement strand
CTATTATGTCTTGAATTTTTCTTCGTATAAAGATGATGGTTCTAGTTGGAAGTTGGTCTTGGTGTTTCTCGAAGCTTATTAATAGTTCATCAAGTTGGTTTTCTATGGGGGGGATTGTGTTCATTTTGGTTTTGTTAAAAAGGGAGCGATTGTATTGGAATAGCCCTTTTGAGTCAAGAGGGATGGTTGCAAGGGGTGCGGTTTTGTGCTATAATAATATTGTTAAATTGATTTAAATTAAAAGTCATTAACCAAAAATAAAAATGACAAAAAAAGCAAAAGTAATCGCAGCGGTTGTTGCTGTTGTGGTTGTAGTAGGTGGAGGCTTAGGCTTCTATCTGAAAGGGGGAGATTTGATGGGGCGAATTGGGAAGATGAGGCCTGCTTATAATGAGAATGCTTCTGTTGCGCAGACGTGTTCTGGGATGGAGTTGTATGGGAATACTTATGCATCTGACGATGCGTTGTATGAAGATTTTGATTCTTTTTATAATTCGGTTTCGGCTGTTCTTGATTCTAACGGGGGTAATCTTGATTGTCCTTATAATTTTTCTTTTTATTCTGGTTCGAATGAAGATTATAAAACTACAACTATTCACTGTGATAAAGGGGATGTGTCTGTTAAGGATCAATTTGGTATAAAAACTGTTATGTGTTCTCATAATGTAGAGGGCGTGGTTATTGGAGGTTCTGTTTCAAAAAATGATTCAGGGGTTGTATATGGTGGGGTATCACACTACTATGATAGTGGTGTTATTTACGAGACTGTTAAGCCTTCTTCTTATAGTATTTGGAAGATGGATAAGTAATTTTACTAGCTTTACTCAAAGGCCTCTCCTTCGGGAGGGGCTTTTTTTTGTCTGGGCTGTGTGGCCAGTAGGGATTTTCTCGCCTCATTATTAAATTTTCGTCCTGTCGTGATCAGGATCGGCAAATTTAATATTCGGCGTGCTTCGCTAACGCAAAGGTGCGGCTTTGCTCTCGCTCCGCAACGAAAATCTCGCTACTCTTTAATAGAACTTATTATAATCATGCATGATCAACTGAGAGTTGATTTGGCGGATTAGTTCTAGGACTACTCCGACGATGATGATCATTCCTGCTCCTGAAACGAGTAGGGGAACTGTTCCGACACTCATGCTTCGGAAGAACATTTGGATCAAGATTGGTGATACTGCTATGAATGCTAGGAAGCAACCACCGAAGAGATTTATTCTGTTTGAAACTTTCCCAATGTATTCAGCTGTGTTTTTACCTGGTCTGATCCCAGGTATGTATCCACCACGTTTCTGAATGCTTTCTGCTATTTGTTCTGGGTTGAAAGTGATTGAAACGTAGAAGTAACTGAATCCGATTACCAATAAGAAGTATACGAGTAGGTAGGTCCAGCTTTGTGGTTGGAAGAGAATTGTCATTTTTTCTGCTCCGACTCTTATCCATTCTGAGCTAGCTCTTTGTAGGAATTGTGCAATTATTTGTGGGAAACTTACCAATGAAACGGCAAAGATGATCGGGATCATTCCTGCTTGGTTGATACGGATAGGTAAGTGTGATTGATCGCTTTTTGCGCGGACGCCGCGTCCGGCATATGTGACGGGAATGCGCCGCTGGCCTTCATTTACCAGAACTATCACGGCCGTGAGGATCACTGTAATTAGAGTGATTACTACGAATGGGATTAGTTTTGATTCGTCTGCTTGCGCTAGGAATAATCCTTGTCCTACCATGCTTGGTATCTGAGAAATAATAGATGCGAAGATCAAGATTGAGATACCATTTGAGATTCCTTTTTCTGAGATTTGTTCACCTAGCCAAACGAGTAATACTGTTCCACCTGTGATTGTGAGCATGGTTGTCACTACTGTTAGTGGGTCCATGCTTTTCATGATTGGTACTTGTGATTGTGAATTCAAGAGAACGATCATTCCGTATGATTGTAGGAAAGCGAGTGGGAATGTTAGCCATCTTGTGTATGAATTGATTTTCTTTCTTCCTGATTCTCCTTCTTTTTGTAGTTCTTCTATTTTTGGGATTACAACTGTCATCAACTGCATGATGATCGATGCGTTGATGTATGGAGAGAGTCCCATGAGAAGGATCGAAAAGTTCTTTGCGCTACCTCCTGTTAGCATACTGAATGCTCCTAGTAATTCGTTGTTTTCTATTACGCTTCTGATTGCTTGGATGTCTGCTCCTGGTACTGATACTTGAGTTAAAACTCTATATAGAATAACTATTCCCAAAGTGAATAGGAGTTTGTTTCTAATCGATTTAGAATTCCAGATTTGTTTGAGGTAGTTGAACATTTTGTTTGTAGTTTATGACGCTGCTGCGTCTGCTGTGTTAGCTTTTTTAGCTCTTTCTTCAGCTCTTTTAGCTTTTTTTACTTCCTTGTCTTTTTCTTTTACTTCTTTTGGCTTTGTTATTTCGCAACTTCCGCCAGCCTTCTCAATCTTTTCGATCGCAGAGGCTGAGGCCTTTGCTACTTTTACTATGAATTTTTTTGTTACTTCTCCGGTCCCAAGTAGTTTAACTGGATGTTTGTGATTTGTGAAATCAACTTCTCCTTCTTTGCACATTTCTTCTAGTGCTCCAACGTTAATAGCTTTGTATTCTATTCTGTTTGGATTCTTGAATCCTTTAAGTTTTGGCATCTTTCGGTATAGGGGAGTTTGTCCACCTTCGAATCCTGGTCTTCTTCTTCCACCTGTTCTTGAGCTTTGTCCTTTTTGTCCTCTACACGAATATGTTCCGTGTCCTGATCCGTTTCCACGACCAACTCTCTTTCTTGCTTTCTTGTTTTTTGGCTTAAGTTCTAGTAATGACATTATTTAGATGTTTTAGGTTCTGAATTTTTAGGGGCTTCCTTTGGAGCTTCTTTTGGAGCTGCCTTTGGTTCTGGTTTCTTGTTCTCAGGTTTCTTCGGAGCGTCTTTTTGTGTTGGCTTTGGTGCCGGTTTTCTTTTCATGAAAGGAGTTTCTCTTAGACTGTCGAGAGCTTTGATTGTTGCTCTTGAACAAGATATTTTATTTGTAGTACCGTATGATTTTGATAGGATATCTTTTATTCCTGCTAGCTCAACTATTTTACGAACTGCTCCTCCAGCGATGATTCCTGTACCTGGTGATGCTGGTAGAAGTAGGATTTGAGCACTCTTATATTTCATTTTAACGTCGTGTGGGATTGTCTTTCCGTTCAGCTTCACATTTATTAGATTTTTCTTTGCGTCTGCAATTGCTTTTTGGATTGCTCCAACTACTTCTTCAGATTTTCCTACTCCGACTCCAACTCTAGCTTTTTTATCACCGATGATGACAGTAGCTCTGAATCTTAAACGTCGACCACCTTTAACTACACGTGTAACTCTATCTATTTGTAACACTTCTTCTTCGAACTCTTTTGGTTCTTTTCTACGTCCTTTATTTTGGTGTGGTTTTTTTGCCATGTTTAGTTAAGTGGTTAGAATTTTAGTCCTCCTTCCCTGGCTGCTTCAGCGACCGCTTTTACTCGGCCGTGATATTTGTAGCCAGCTCTATCGAAAACTACTTCTGTTATTTTTTGTTCTTGGGCCTTTTTTGCAATTTCTGTTCCTACTTCTTTAGCTTGTTCACTCTTGTTTCCTTTTTTGATTTTAAGACTTGAACTAGATGCTAAAGTTTTTCCATCTTCGTCATTAACTAATTGTGCGTATGTGTCTTTTAAACTTCTGAATACAGCTAATCTTGGGCGAGAGGCAGTTCCGTGAACTTTTGTTCTCACTCGGTTTTTTCTCATCTGTCTTGCTTGTTCTTTTTTCGTTGCCATTTTAAATTTGAATATTAGTTGTTATTAGTTTTATGCTTCGGCTCCTCCACCTGCTGCTTTACCTGCTTTTCTTGCTACGTATTCGTCTACATATCTAATTCCTTTTCCTTTGTATGGTTCTGGTGGTCTGTATGATCTTACTTTTGCTGCTACTTCTCCAACGGTTTCTTTATCTATTCCTTTAACTATAATGATTTGTTTGTTGTCTTCGTCTGCTTCAAATGTGATTCCGTCTGGTGCTTTGAAGTCTATTGGGTGAGAGAATCCAAGGTTCAATGTGATCTTGCTTCCGCTAGGTTTGAATCTGTATCCAACACCGATTACTTCCATTCTTTTCTCGAATCCTTTGCTTACTCCTTCAACCATGTTTGCGATCAATGATCGGAATAGTCCGTGAAGACTTCGGCTTTCTTTTGTTTCGTCTTTTCTTGTTACTAGGAGTTCGTTTCCTTCTTGTTTAACTTCAACGTTTGAGTGTACGGTTCTAGACAATTCTCCTTTAGAACCTTTTACTTTGATAGTATCTCCAGTAATTTCTACTGTTACTCCTGATGGTACCTCTATTGGTAGTTTTCCGATTCGTGACATTTCTTACGGTGTTAATATACTTCGCAAATTAATTCTCCCCCTAATTTCTGTTTTTTCGCTTCTTCTGTGCTCATTAATCCTTTTGATGTTGAGATTATTCGTAGTCCGATTCCGCTTTTGATTGGTTTAAGTTCGTCGATTTTAACGTAAATTCTTTGTCCTGGTCTTGATAGTCTTTTTAATGTTAGGTCTTTTTCTTCTCCTAGTGTTACTTGAAGTTCTGGGAATTTCTCTTGTACTTTTTCATATTTAGTTATGAACTTTTTCTCTACTAAAATTTTAAGGAGTTCTTCTTTGATTTTTGAATAGGGGACAGTGCATGAATCATGCTTTGCGCGTGATGCATTTCTTATTCTTGTTAACAAATCTGCTATTGGGTCTGTGTTCATTTTTTGTAATTTAGTTTATTTAGTGGGAGAAATTGATATCTTACCAAGATGATTTTTTTACACCTGGTAGTTTGCCTTCTCTTGCTAGTTCTCGGAAGCAAACACGGCACATATCGAATCTTCTCATATACCCAGGTCTTCTTCCGCAAAGTCTACATCTATTGTATACCCTTGTTGGGAATGTAACTTTTGCTCCGGCTGCCTTTTGTTGCTTAGCCTTTTGCAATCTTTTCTGAGTTTTAACTACTATTGCTGTTCTTGCCATTAAATTATTTTTTAAATGGGAAATTGAATGCTTTGAGTAAGGCTCTTCCTTCCTCGTCTGATTTAGCTGATGTATTTATTGTGATTTGAACTCCATGAAGGTGTAATACGTCGTCTGCGTCGATTTCTGGGAATACAATGTGTTCTTTGAATCCTAGTGAGTAGTTTCCGTTTCCGTCGAATGCTTTAGGTGATAATCCACGGAAGTCTCGTACTCTTGGTAATGTGACATTTATAAGTTTTCCTAGGAAATCGTACATTCTTTTACCTCTCAAAGTTACTGTTACTCCTACTGGGTTATCTTCTCTTAGTTTGAAGTTAGAGATCGCTTTTTTTGCTTTTGTTACTATAGGTTTTTGACCTGCTACTTTAGTGATGTTCTCTATGATGTTAGAGAAATCTTTTCCTTTGCTTTGTATGATTGATCCAATTCCAACGTTTAATGTTATTTTTCGTACTTTTGGTACTTGATTTACATTCTTCATACCTAGCTCCTTTTGTAGTTTTGGAGCTATTTCTTCTTGGAATTGTGTTCTTAAATCTTTAGTTGCCATTATTTCTTTTGTTTAGAACTAGATTTTCTAGTAGTTACGATTTGATCTACTGATTCGTTACATTTTTTACAAATTCTTTGCTTTTTTCCCTTCTCTAATTTCTTGTGACCTATTCTTGTTGTCTTTTTACACTTTGGGCAGACCAGGATTGCATTTGATGCCTGGAATGGAGCTTCATATTTAATCTTCTCTCCTGCTCTTTGTGCAGTCTTCTTAATGTGTTTTGTGATTATGTTAACTTTCTCTACTGTAATTTTATTTGAGTTTCGGAAAATCTTTACAACTTTACCTGTTTTACCTTTATTTTTTCCTGCAAGAATTTTTACTTCGTCTCCGATTTTAAGCTTCATAATACTTCAGGGGCTAATGAAATAATTTTTTGGTATCCTCTGTCTCTTAGTTCTCTTGCTACTGGTCCGAATACGCGAGTTCCTTTTGGTTGTTTTTCTGGACTTACTATTACAACTGCGTTTTCATCAAACCTGATGTATGAACCGTCTTTTCTTCCTATTTCTTTTCTTTGTCTAACTATTACAGCTTGTTGGATTGATTTCTTTTTTACGATACCTCTTGGTGCAGCTTCTTTAACAGATACAGTGATAATGTCTCCAATTCGTGCATACTTTCGTTTTGATCCTCCTAGGACCTTGATACATTGGACGATTTTAGCGCCCGTGTTATCTGCTACTTTTAATCTTGATTCGTCTTGGATCATTTTGAATTGGTGTTAGTAGGTTCTACTAGTGACCATCTTTTAAGTTTACTTAGTGGTCGTGTCTCGTAGATTGTAACCTCGTCTCCCTCCTTGAATTTCTTGTTTTCTGGATTGTCTACGTGGAATTTCTTCGAAGTTCTAAATCTTTTCTTATATTTAGGGTGTCTCTTGTATGTATGAGTTGTGACAACTAGTGTCTTTTCTTGTTTTGCCGATGTAACTGTTCCTTTTTTTGATCTCATCTAATGGGTTGGTTATTTGTTAGCTTCATGTAGTGCTGTCTTAATTTGAGCAACGTATTTCTTGTTCTTAGATATTAGGTGGCTTGCTTTTGATGTACCTGCTTTTGTTTCAAATCTATGTTTGAACAGGTCTTTTTCAGCCTTTTTAAGCTCTTCTTTTAACTTGTTGACTTCTAGTTTTCTAAGTTCTTCGAGTTTGAACATTATTGATTAGATTTACTTATTACTTTGCATTTTACAGGCAACTTGTATGCTGCTAGCTTGAGAGCTTCTACTGCCATGTCGTCTTCTACACCATCGATTTCAAACATTACTCTTCCTGGTTTTACTATTGAAACGAATCTGTCTGGGGCACCTTTTCCTCCTCCCATTGGAACCTCTGCACCTTTTTGAGTGATTGGTTTGTGTGGGAAGATTGTGATCCAGATTTTTCCACCTCTCTTTGTATATCTTGTCATTACACGTCTTGCTGCTTCAATTTGTCTTGATGTTACTTCTGAAGTAGACATTGCTTTGAGCCCGTGAGATCCGAAGTTCAACGCATTACCAGTGTTGCTAACTCCTTTGTATGAGCCTCTTAGGCGATGCTCTTTTCTATGTTTTTGTTTGCGTGGTTGTAACATTTCTTTGGTTTATACTTGTTTAAGTTCTTCTATTTCTTCTTGGAGTCTTGAGTGGAGGTCTTTTTTGAAGACGTCTCCTTTGTAGATCCAAACTTTGATTCCAATTGCTCCATATGTTGTTTTTGCTGTAGCTGATGCGTAGTCGATGTCTGCTCTGAATGTGTGAAGGGGAATTTTTCCGAGTGAGAAGAATTCTTCACGAGCGATTTCAACTCCGTTCAGACGTCCTGATACTCTTATCTTTGCTCCTTTTGCTCCAGCTTCCATCGCTTTCTCTAGTGACATTTTGCATGCTCTTCTATATGAGATTCTCTTTGCTACTTGTTGAGCTACTGATTCTCCTACTGTTGCTGCATCTAATGCTGGTTTCTTGATTTCTTTGATGTTAACTGCGAATGTTGTTTTGAATTTCTTTTCCAACATTGCTTTCAAGTCTTCTATGATTGTTCCTCCTCTTCCGATGATTACTCCTGGTCGAGAAGTGTGAATGTTTATGATTACTTTTCCTTGTGTTCTTAGTATTTCAATTTTTGAGATTCCTCCTTCTGTAAGTTTTGCTTTGATTGTTTTTTCAATTTCTAAATCTTGGTGTAGTAATTCTGTGTATTGTCCTTTACTCGCGTACCATTTAGAGTCCCAGTCGCGGGTTATTCCTAGTCTGATTACTTTTGGGTTTATTTTTTGTCCCATATTATTTGGTTGGTTTAGTTGGTTCAGATTTAGGTTCTTCGGTTTTGATTGTTGGCTCTTTAGGCGCCTCGGCTTTTTGCGCTTCTTTTGTCTCTAAGTATACTTTTATGTGTGCTGTTCTTTTTTTGATTGGGTGAGTTCGTCCTCTTGAGATTGGTACGCTTCTTTTAAGTGTGAATCCTTCATTTATTACTATTTCTTTAATCTTTAGGTTTGAAATGTCTTGGCTCATCTTGTCTTTTGCGTTTGCAGCTGCTGATGTTATTACTTTAGCTATTAATGGAGCTGCTTTCTTTGGTGTGAATTTCAATATGTCGAGAGCGTCTTGCACGTCCTTTCTTCGAACCAAACCTGCGACTAAATTCGCTTTTTTTGATGAGATTCTGATGTTTTTTGCAATTGCGTGCATTATTTTAATTTATTAATTTATTTGTTTATCCTGCTAGCTTTCCTCCATGACCTTTGAATTTTCTTCCTGGTGCGAATTCTCCGAGTTTGTGTCCAACCATGCTTTCTGTTATGAACACTGGGATGAATATCTTCCCGTTGTGGACTGCGAATGTGTGTCCTACGAACTCAGGTGCTATATCGCTTTGTCTAGCCCATGTCTTGATTGGTTTGCTGTCTCCCGCTGCAGTCATTCTTCCTACTTTTGCAAGTAGTTTTGCGTCTACGTACGGTCCTTTTTTTGAGCTTCTAGCCATGACGTCTGTCTTTTAGTATATATTTGTCAGTCTGTTTTCTTCTTCTAGTTTTGTATCCAAGAGCTGGCATTCCCCAAGGGGTTTTTGGATGTTTCATACCGATTGGTTGGTGTCCTTCACCACCACCATGTGGGTGGTCGCAAGGGTTCATCGATTTACCTGTTACTGATGGTCGGATTCCCATCCATCTTTTTCTTCCAGCTTTTCCTAATTTAATATTTGATTTCTCTATGTTACTTGCTATTCCGATACTTGCGTATCCATCTTTTGGTACCAATCTTACTTCTCCTGATGATAATTGGATCTGAGCCATTGCTCCTTCTAGTGATACAACTGTCGCTTTTCCACCTGCTGATCGAGCTAATTTTCCTCCTTGTCCTGGTCTCAATTCAATATTGTGTACTTGATAACCAACTGGGATGTGTTTCAAAGTCATTCTTGCTCCTAATTTAGCTTTAGCTTTTACCTTTGTTTCAACCTTGTCTCCTATTTCAATTCCTTCTGGTGCTATGTGATATCTTTTGTCTCCGTCTTTGTATGTAACTAGCATTATGTAAGCTGTTCTTCCTGGATCATACTCTACTGCTGTTACTTTACCTTCTATATTTAACTTTTCTGTTTGATTGAAGTCTACGTCTCTAATCATTTTCTTGTGACCTCCTCCTCTGTGTCTTACAGTGATTCGACCTGAAGAATTTCTTCCTGAGAACTTCTTTTTTCTCGATACTAGTCGTTTTTCTGGCTTTCCTTTTGTGATTTCTACAAACGAAGCTGAAGACATATTTCGTCTTCCTGGAGTCGTCGGGTTTTATTTTTTAATTTGCAATATTTTTTAATTTTTTTAGGATAAATGGTTTTTGCTTTATGTACAGTTATGATTGCTCTCTTTGCTACTGGTCTTTTTGCCCATAATTTTCCTCTTCTAATCATTCTTTCTTTTTTTGGAAGGATATGTGTGTGAATGCTTACCGCTTTTACTCCATATAATTCTTCAAATGCTTTTCGGATTGTTCCTTTATCTGCGTCTTTTCGGACTTTGAACATGTACTTATTCTGAGCATTGTGTGCTGTGCTTTTTTCTGTTACGACTGGTTGTATGATTGAGCTTAGGTAGTCCATTATTTTGCGGTTGTTTTGCTGTTAAAAACCTCTTCTACTTTGTCTAGTGCTGCTTGCATGAAGAGGAGTGTCTTAAATTTTTGTAAGTCTTTGATATTAATGTAGTTTGCGTGGATCGTTTTTACGTTTGGGAGGTTTTTTGCTGATAACTCTAGGTTCTTGTTTCGTTCAGGGAGTACTAGTAGTACGTTTCTTTCGATAGGGAGCTTCTTTATTAGTTCTGCGAATGGTTTCGTCTTAGCTTCTCCTTCGAATTTCTCTAGTGCTATAATTTCTCCGCTTCGTGCTTTTTCTGATAATGCACAGAATAGAGCTTTTCTTCTTTGTTTCTTTGGCATTTGCTTTGTGTAGTTTCTTTCGCTTCTTGGTCCGAATACTACGCAACCTCCTTTCATGTGAACGTTTCTAGTTGATCCTTGACGAGCTCGACCTGTTCCTTTTTGTTTGAACGGTTTTGCTCCTCCTCCTCTTACTTCACCTCTTGATTTTGTGTGTGCTACGTTTATTCTTGCGTTTGATGTCTGATAAACGAGAGATTGATGTACTAAATCTTCGTTGAACGGAACCTCAAAGATATCTTTGTTAAGAGTGACTTCTCCTTTCTTTTCTCCTGATTGTGCGTATAAGTCTACTTTCATTATTTAGATAGGATTACGAGTGATCCGTTTGAACCTGGAATTGGTCCTTTAAGTCCGATTAAATTCTTTTCTGTGTCTAGGTATGCGACCTTCACACTTCTAAGTGTGACTCTGTCTGTTCCCATGTGTCCTGGCAGTTTCTTTCCTTTGTGTACTCTTCCTGGTTTCGCGCAGGCTCCTATTGAACCTGGTTTTCTGTGGTGGTGTGATCCGTGTGATTCTGGACCTCTTGAGAAGTTGTATCTCTTTATTACACCTTGGAAACCTTTACCTTTTGAGATCCCTGTTACTTTTACTGCTTCTACTTCTTTTAATGTGTCGAGTGATATTTTATCTCCTTTTTTGAATTCTTCTTCTGTTTTGAACTCTCTTTGGTGGTAAAACTTCTTTGTCTTTTTAGCCTTCTTTAATTTAGAAAAACCCAGGACTATCGCCGGATATCCATCTTTTTCAACAGTCTTTACCTGTGTAACCTCGTTGGGTTCACATTCTACGACTGTGACTGGGATCACGCGACCATCGTCTTGAAAGATTCTAGTCATACCTATTTTTTTGCCGAGTATTCCTGGCATATTGTGTAGAGGTTAATATCCTTTTAGGATTTCCTTTGAAGACTTCTCGGCCTGGGAGCTTTTTTAACCGCTCTCAGACAGCCCGCATAAGGAGTAATTAACATGCAAGTTTTGAATTTGCTGCTGTAATATATAGAAGTGGTATCTAGGAGTCAATAGTTTTTTTAGATTTAAATTCTCTCGTAACTAGTGCTTAAAGGCCAATTAGTTGAATATATTCAACTAACTGGTTTAAGTCTCTCATGAGAGACTTAAATAAGCACGATAGTTACTCAAGTTCTTTAAATCTAAAAAATAGGCTGTCTAGATAGGGGGAAGGGGACTTGGAAAGACCCGTGTGCTCAAGCAATGCCTTTCCTGGTCTTCGTGTCGGGGACCGAAGATCTGTGGGGCATTGGTTGCCCCCCGAGCACACGGGATGATTGGGGAGGAGGCGTCCTCCTAGAACCAATCTATTGTTATCTGCTCTCGGAGGCATCTCCATAGGGGAAGGTGCCGCGCACCTATATGGAGGCTCGACGAGAGACAGTGGTTAACGATGTCATATTCAGGGGCAGAGAAGGGATAGGGTTTTCATTCCGCGTGGAACTGAGCTTCAGAGTAACACTCAACCTAGCTATACCTTTCTGAACCAGAACATGACAAAAAATATCTTAATGATTCTGGTTTTGAAGTCAATTGAAAGTGAGAGCCTCGCCAAGATAAGGAAGGTTTTCGATCTCCAGGGGCAGCCGGAAATCAAAATTGTCAGCTTGGCTGAGGCTCTCATATTGTGATCCGGGACTCCTATCTGCCTTTGTGGGCGACTGGAGTCACGGTGGATCTTAATTGGGAACTAAAAAGTCCTCACAATCGCGAGGACTTTAAATACTTTTATTGATCTTGTCAATGCTGGGCTTTTGAATTTAAGCGTCTGCCAACATTTTGATTTCGATTTCTACTCCTGCTGGAAGTGATAGGTTTTGGAGTGATTCAATTGTTTTTGGAGCTACGTCTGAAATATCTATTAGACGTTTGTGAGTTCTCATCTCAAATTGTTCACGAGAAGTTTTGTGAACGAAAGTTGATTTGTTGATTGTGAATTTCTCAATCTTAGTTGGAAGGGGGATTGGCCCTGCGATTACAGCTCCTGTTCTTTCAGCTGTGTCGATGATGAGTTTTGCTGTTTCATCGATTACTTTGTGATCGAAAGCTTTGATTTTGATTCTGATTCTTTGTGATGCTGCCATGGTAGGGTTGGGTTAAAAAAATACCGAGTTTACATCCTCGGCTCTTTTAAGTTGAGCTTAATTGAAAGTGAGTATAAGGATGTCCTCGCTGGGCGAGGGCCGAGCCGATAATATCATCGGGACGGACTTTTGAATGATTGGCTTTGAAGGCCCCTCAAGACCGAATCAGTCTCTGAAGGGCATATAAAAAACAATTATTCCATTACTTTCGCGACAACTCCTGCTCCAACTGTTCGTCCACCTTCACGGATAGCGAATCTAGTTCCCTCGTCGAGGGCGATAGGCGCTCCAAGTGTAACGATCATGTTTACTTTGTCTCCAGGCATTACCATTTCTACGTCTGCTGGTAATTCAACAGATCCAGTAACATCAGTAGTTCGGATGTAGAATTGTGGTTTGTAACCTTTGAAGAATGGAGTGTGTCGTCCACCTTCCTCTTTACTCAAGATGTAAATCTCTGATTCGAATTTTGTGTGTGGTTGGATAGATCCAGGTTTTGCACAAACTTGTCCTCTTTCGATTTCTTCTCTTTCAATACCTCTAAGAAGAAGTCCAACGTTGTCTCCAGCGCGTCCTTCATCAAGAGTTTTTCGGAACATCTCAACTCCTGTAACTACAACTTTTCGAGTTTCTTTGATACCGATGATTTCGATTTCGTCGTTTGAGTTTACGATACCTTGTTCAACACGTCCTGTAGCAACTGTACCACGTCCTTTAATTGAGAATACATCCTCAACTGGCATTAGGAATGGTTTGTCGAGAATACGTTCTGGCTCAGGGATGTAAGTATCAAGAGCTTCAAGTAGTTCAACGATTGGTTTAGTAGCTTCTTCATCATCTGCGTTTTCAAGAGCTTTAAGAGCTGAACCTTTGATGATTGGAGTGTCGTCTCCAGGGAATTCGTATTTTGTAAGTAGTTCACGTACTTCCATTTCTGAAAGCTCAGCGATCTCTGGATCAGCAAGATCCATTTTGTTCATGAATACTACGATATAAGGAACGTTTACCTGTCTTGCAAGAAGGATGTGCTCACGAGTTTGTGGCATTGGTCCGTCAGCAGCAGATACTACCAAGATTGCTCCGTCCATTTGAGCTGCACCAGTAATCATGTTCTTTACGTAATCGGCATGACCTGGACAGTCTACGTGGGCGTAGTGTCTCTTTTCTGTTTCGTATTCCTGGTGAGAAGTTGCGATTGTAATACCGCGTTCTTTCTCTTCAGGTGCGTTGTCGATTTGATCGAAAGCAACGGCTTTGTTTGATCCACCCATTTTTTTGGCAGCTACAGTGGTGATTGCTGCAGTCAATGTAGTTTTACCGTGGTCTACGTGACCAATTGTTCCTACGTTGACGTGTGGTTTTGACCTATCAAATGTACCTTCAGCCATAGTTAGAGTATTTAGTGATAATTAGTTATATATAAATAATTTGAGTTTTTCAGAATGCGCGGGATATACTAGCGAAAATGGGTATGCAGCGCAAGTAGTTTTTGTGGCGGTTCTAAAAGGTTAGTCGCTTGCTCTTTTTGAGATAATTTCGTCCGCTACGTTTTGTGGGACTTTGTCGTAGTGTCCGAACTCCATTGTTGAGCTTGCTCTACCTTGAGTCATTGAGCGTAGATCCGTAACATATCCGAACATATTAGCTAAAGGAACTTCAGCTTTTATGAACTTAGCCATACCTCTTTCTCCTGTTTCTTTAATTTGTCCACGTTTTGAATTTAGGTTACCCATTACATCACCAAAATATTCTTCAGGAGTTACTACCTCTACTGCCATGATTGGTTCTAGGATAACTGGGTTAGCTTGTTTACAACCGTTTTGGAAACAGATTGAACCTGCTGTTTTGAAGGCCATCTCTGACGAATCTACATCATGGAATGATCCATCATATAGTTCTACTTTGACGTCCACCATTGGATATCCAGCCAAGACACCTCTTGTCATTGCTTCTTCGACACCTTTGTCTACTGGTTTGATGTATTCTTTTGGGATCTTTCCTCCGACGATTGAGTCGATGAATTCGTATCCTTCTCCTGGTTTTTGTGGAGTTATCTTTAGGTGTACATGACCGTATTGACCACGACCACCTGTTTGTTTTGAATACTTTTCTTCCATTGTTACTTCGTTCTGGATTGTTTCTCTGTATGCAACTTGAGGTTGTCCAATGTTTGCTTCTACTTTGAATTCACGTTTCATACGATCTACTAGGATGTCCAAGTGAAGTTCTCCCATCCCTGAGATGATTGTTTGTCCTGTTTCTTCATCAGTTTTGACTTGGAAAGTTGGATCTTCTTCTGAAAGTTTTTGTAGAGCGACACCCATTTTTTCTTGGTCGGCTTTTGTCTTTGGTTCAACCGCAATTGCGATAACTGGCTCTGGGAATGTTATTTGCTCTAGGATGATTTGGTTTTGTTGGTCGCAGAGTGTGTGTCCTGTTGAAGTTTTCTTCAGGCCTACTACTGCTGCGATGTCTCCAGCTCTCACCTCCTTGATTTCTTCACGAGAGTTTGCGTGCATTTGAAGGATTCGTCCCATTCTTTCTTTTGTGTCTGAGTTTGAGTTGTATACGTAACTTCCTGCTTCAACTTTTCCTGAATATACTCGGAAGAAAGTTAATGTTCCTACGAATGGGTCTGTTGCGACTTTGAATGCTAGTGCTGAGAAGGGTTCTGAATCTACTAATTTTCTTTCTACTGGTTCTTCGGTTCTTGGTGTAATTCCTTCTACTGGAGGTAGGTCCATTGGTGAAGGAAGATACCAACAAACTGCGTCGAGGACCAATTGTGCTCCTACGTTTTTGAGAGCTGATCCGCACATTACTGGATACATCTTGTTTGCTGTTGTTGCTACTCGGATTCCTTTTTTGATTTCTGCTTCTGTTGGTTCTTGTCCTTCAAGGAATTTTTCCATTAGGACGTCGTCGTATTCTGAGATTTTTTCGATCATGGTCGCTCTGTATTCGTCTACTTTGCTTGTCATGTCAGCTGGGATCTCAACTTCTTTTATGTTCTCACCTTTGTCTCCTTCGAATTCGTATGCTTTTTTTGTAATTAGATCTACTACACCTTTGTGGTCGTTTTCAGTTCCGATTGGAAGTTGAATTGCGACTGCATCAGGGGATAGTCTATCCCAAATTGATTTGATACTCATGTCGAAGTCTCCACCCATCTTATCCATCTTGTTGATGAACGCGATTCTTGGTACTTCGTATTTGTCTGCCTGTCTCCAAACTGTTTCTGATTGTGGCTCTACTCCTTGTGATCCGTCGAATACTATTACTCCTCCATCAAGTACTCGGAGTGCACGTTCTACTTCTGCTGTGAAGTCAACGTGGCCTGGAGTGTCGATGATGTTGATTCTGTATTTTTGATCTTCGCTTGTTGGTTGCCAGAAGCAAGTTGTTGCTGCTGAAGTGATTGTAATACCACGTTCTCGCTCTTGTTCCATCCAGTCCATTTGAGATTCACCATCGTGAGTTTCTCCGATTTTGTGTGTTCGGCCAGTGTAATATAGGAAACGTTCGGTGACAGTTGTCTTACCCGCATCGATATGCGCGATGACACCTATATTACGTAAAAAGTTTAGATCTTCAGACATTGTTGTTAGGTTTATGTTTAAGAAAGGCAACGGATTACGTTGCTGGGGTATTATAGGGAGCGGAGTGGGGAAGTCAAGGGGAGAGTTTTTAGGTTGTTTTTTCGCGCCCTTGTTGCAATACGGGCTGTATTGTGATATAATTTTGTTGTTAGTTTAAGACCGTCGAAACTCCCCGAGCGTAAGCTCGTGGGATGAAGAGCTCCCCG
>CAZBZZ010000011.1:14232-15975 GCA_964496555.1 uncultured Candidatus Peribacteria bacterium | reverse complement strand
AAATCATATCTACTGGTGGAACCGCTAAGGCTATTAAGGATGCTGGTGTCGATGTCACTGATGTGAGCGAAGTAACTGGATTTCCTGAGATTATGGAAGGACGAGTTAAAACTCTTCATCCAAAAGTTCATGGAGGTTTGTTGGCTGTTCGTGATTCTGATGGACATATGAAAGAGGCGAGCGATAATGAAATTGAGATGATTGATCTGGTAATTGTTAATCTTTATCCATTCAATGAAACAGTGGCAAAAGAAGGAGTAACTGAGGAAGAAGCAATCGAGAATATCGATATTGGCGGACCTTCGATGCTAAGAAGTGCTGCAAAGAATTATAAATATGTGACTGTTGTGACTGATCCTGAAGATTATTCAAGAGTGATCTCTGAGATTGAAGCGAATGGAGATACTGAACCTGGAACTCGCAGAGAATTGGCAAGGAAAGTTTTTAGTCTGACTTATCAATACGATGAGTCTATTGATAAATATTTCCGAACATTGACTGACGAGCCTGAATTGATGAATCTTCATTATGAAAAAGTGCGAAGCCTTCGATATGGAGAAAATCCTACTCAAAAAGCTGCATTCTTCCGCAATCCTGATAATTCAGATTCAAATATAACGAATGCTGAGGTCTTGCATGGCAAAGAATTATCTTTCAATAATATAGTGGATGGGGATAGCGCTCTTGAATTGGTGAAGGAATTTTCTGAACCTACAGCGGTCTTTGTAAAGCATAATAATCCTTGTGGAGTTGCTAGTCGTGGGAGTATTGAAGAGGCTTTTGAGGCAGCACATAAGGTTGATCCTTTGAGTGCTTTTGGTTGTGTGGTTGCTGTTAATCGTGAGTTCACGGCTGACATGGTCGACTATATGAAAGAGAGCAAGATGTTCATGGAAATTATTATTGCGCCTTCTTATACTGAAGAGGCTCTTAGACGACTTATGACTCGAAAGAATTTGAGGATTTTACGTGTTGGAGATTTCAAAAGAGATTTGATGAAAACTGATATTAAGAAAGTTACTGGTGGTGTGCTTATTCAAACTAAAGATACTTATGAATTGAAACCATCTGACTTGAAGGTTGTGACTAAGTTGAAGCCAACGGATGAGCAAATCGCTGATATGCTTTTTGCGACTAAGGTTGTGAAGAGAGTGGTTTCGAATTCTGTTGTTATGGCGAAGGGGTTGGCAACTGTTGGGATCGGTGCTGGGCAGATGTCTAGAGTTGATAGTGTGTTTATTGCTGGGCACAAGGCAGGTGATCGTTCTCAGGGATCTGTGATGTCTTCTGATGCTTTCTTCCCATTCCCTGATGGAGTTGAGCAGGCTGCTGAATATGGAGTTAAAGCTATTATTCATCCTGGAGGATCTATCCGTGATGAGGAAGTTATCGCTAAGGCGGATGAGCTTGGGATTGCGATGGTGTTTAGTGGGAGGAGGTATTTTAAACACTAGAGTTCGGACTTAACTAATGGCCTTACTTAAGTTCGGGAGATTTGTTAGAATTTGTGCCGTATGGAAATATTTGACGCAGCAATTTTGGGTGTCGTGCAAGGGGTGACTGAGTTTCTCCCTATTTCGTCGAGTGGGCATTTGGTCCTCGGGGAGAGTTTGTTGGGGCTGGAAGTTGATTCGTTGAAGAGCTTTGATGTCGCTGTTCATATTGGAACGTTGGTTGCGATTTTGGGATATTTCTGGAAGGATTTCTGGAAACTTACATGTGCATTCACACACACATGAAACT
>CAZBZZ010000011.1:6190-14222 GCA_964496555.1 uncultured Candidatus Peribacteria bacterium | reverse complement strand
GGAGGATGTTGACGTTTTGGATGAAGGGACGTGATGTTGAACGTCGGTTGATTATGTATATTGTGATTGGGACAGTGCCAGCTGTTTTGGCTGGGGTTTTCTTGGAGGATTGGATTGACTCGGTGTTCCGTGGCGTAGCGATGGTTGGGTGGATGATGATTGCAGTTGGGATTTTGTTTTTGCTTGGGGAAAAGGTTGGCGGATTGCTTCGGAAGTCGAAGCTGAATTGGTGGAAAGCTTTAATAATTGGATTGGCACAAGCGGTTGCTTTGATACCTGGAGTTTCCAGATCGGGATCGACAATTGTGGCTGGTTTGTTTCAAGGGATTGAGCGTGAGAAAGCGGCTCGGTTTTCGTTTTTGTTAGGAGCTCCGGCGATGCTGGGAGCTGGGATTTGGACTTCTATGAAAGGAGGGTTGGTAGATGCTGAAGTTGCGCCTATGTTGGTAGGATTTGTGATGTCTGCTTTGGTTGGATTTGTGGCCGTTTGGGGGTTGATGCAGTTCTTGAAAAAACATTCTTTGGCGGTATTTGCTGTCTATTTGATTTTGATTGGCGGAGTGGTTGTGATCTTTCTATGAATTTTGTTAGTAAAAAACCTGGACATATATTAATTCTTGTTGTATGTTTGTCAAAAGACCTATTACTAGAATAAATGGCCAATATCAAAGATTACAAAATAGCAACGTTAGCAAGTCACACCGCTCTACAAATCCTAAAAGGAGCAAAGGACGAAGGCTTTGAGACAATAGCAATTTGCCAGAAAGGCAGAAGGAAACCTTATGAGAGCTACAATGTTGCAGACAAGATCATCGAGATAGATAAATTTGAGGATTACTTTAAAATTGAGCAACAACTGATTGATGAGAAGGCAATTGTTATTCCTCACGGATCTTTTGTGAGTTATTTGGGATTTGAAAATGTAAAGAAAATCAAAGCGATGCATTATGGAAATCGCGATATTATTGAATGGGAATCTGATCGAGGGATGGAAAGGAAATGGCTTTTGGATGCTGGATTGAAGATGCCGAAATTGTTTGATAAGCCTGAGGATATTGATAGACCGGTCATTATTAAATTTAACGGAGCTGGAGGTGGAAAAGGTTATTTCATTGCGAATAATCCTGATGAATTCCATAAGAGAATCGAGGATCATCCAGATGCTGAGAGAGGTTATGTTATTCAGGAATATATCGTGGGAGTGCCAATATACACACATTACTTCCAATCGCCTGTAACAGGTGAGCTTGAGATCATGAGTTTTGATAAGAGATACGAATCAAATGCAGATTCAATTGGACGAATTGCGGCGAAGGACCAGATCGATGTTGGAATACAAACTACATATACAATTACTGGAAACTTACCTCTTGTTGTTCGCGAATCTTTATTGCCGAAGATATTCGAGATGGGAGAAGGAGTAGTTGAAGCTTCGAAGAAGATTGTTGATGGAGGTCTTTGGGGACCGTTCTGTTTGGAAGCGATCGTTGATCCTAATTTGGATTTCTTTGTATTTGAGATTTCAGCTCGGATAGTTGCAGGAACAAATCCTTTCACAAATGGTTCTCCTTACAGTTGGCTTCGATACAATGAGCCGATGAGTACAGGACGTAGACTGGCCCGTGATATCAAGAATGCCATCGAAAAAGATAAGCTGGAGGAAGTCCTAGGGTAATGCTAGAATGGGGGCGCTTTTTTCTGATAATTAAAAAAATATGAAAAAATATTTATCAAATCTTTGGTTAATTATTCCGTTATTTCTACTCAGCGGGAATGTGGCGTTTGCTCATGATATGGGTTTCGGTGGTTACGCTCTTGGTCTTTTGGTTTTATTGTTTTGGGGGCCTATCATAGCTTTTTTGACTTTTTTGCAATCGTTAATCTTCAAGTATGGCTTAAAATTGGGGAAGTTTTCTAAAATTTTTGTTGTAATTTTTGGGATTAATATTCTTGTTTGTTTCTTTATTCAGAGCGTTGTTAGAGTTGTTATTGGGTTTGGGGCAGATTTCTTAGATCTTGTGATATTCGCCACACTCCTTTCTTTTATTGGATATTCAATTTCTATTTATTTATATTCAAAAAAACATTTAGCACTTGTGTTTCTTTTCTCTTTTCTGTCTAGCCTAATGGTATTTTTGGCAGGAATTTTAATCTACATTAATCAATAATTTATGATCACTCAAAAAGACATCAAAGAAATTCTAAAAAAATATGATCCATCGCAAATCACAATAGGTGTGCTCGGCGGACATTCAGCTCTGGACGTTTGTGAGGGAGCAAAGAAATATGGCTTCCGTACTGTTTGTGTAGTGCAGAAGGGACGAGCGGAAACTTATGCGAAGTATTACAAAACACGTGACGATGCAAATTCGCTCCGCGATGATGGAACGGTCGGATGTATTGATGAAATTATTGAAGTTGATAAATTTGCGGATGTTGTGAAGCCAGATGTTCAAAAGAAGTTACTTGAGATGAATACTGTCTTTATCCACAACAGATATTTCTGGGTTTATTTTGATTTTGATCAAGTTGAAAAGGATTTTAAAGTTCCAATCTACGGATCACGAGGCCTTGTTAAATTGGAAGAGAGAGATCAGCCAAACAATCAATACGTTCTGCTTGAAAAAGCTGATATTCGCATCCCGAAGATCGTACGAACGGGGGAAGAGAAGTTGTCAGAAGGAGAAACGCGAAAGAGGCTAGAGGAGCATTTCGAAGACAAAGGTGGACCTCTTTTGGTTAAAGTGAATGAGGCAATTCGTGGATATGAACGTGCGTTTTTTGTGATCACAAAAGCTGGTGATTATTTTGAAAAGGGACGAGCGATGATTGATGCAGGAACTGTGAATGGCGATGACTTGGCAACAGCTGTGATTGAAGAATTTATTATTGGAGCGCAGATTAATTTCAATTATTTCTATTCAAATTTGGATGATGAATTGGAGCTAATGGGCACTGATACTCGAAGGCAAACAAGCTTGGATGGATTTCTTAGGCTTGATGCAAAAGTGCAGACTTCTCTTATCGATGATGGATACAAACCATCGATGATTGAGACAGGTCACATTGCTTGTACTACGAAGGAATCGATTTTGGAAAAGGCTTTCGTGGCTGGAGAAAAGTTTGTGGAGTTGTTGAAAAAGGAAGTTGATCCTGGAATTATTGGACCGTTCGCTCTGCAAGGAGCTATCGCTTCATATGAGGGCAAAGAGGAGTTTGTAGTGTTTGATGTGAGTATGAGGATTCCTGGGTCGCCGGGGACACGTTTCACACCTGCTACCACTTACAAATACGGTCGACCTGTGAGTTATGGAGATAGGATTGCAATGGAAATCAAAAAAGCGATCGATCAAGGGAAATTGGATGAGGTTTTGACTTAATTTTATTTAAGATTTCGGATGAAAAAATACGATCTTCATCTTCATACTAAATATTCGAAGTGCAGTACTAGCGATCCTGCTAAGCTTTTGAAGCGTGCAAAGAAACGAAAGCTGGATGGAATAGCTATCACTGACCACAATGAGATTCGTGGAGCTCTAAAGATCGCTAAAATGAATGATGATCCTAACTTTGAGGTCATTGTTGGGGAGGAGGTAATGACTGATCAATGTGAGCTACTTGTTTATTATGTGAAGGATCGGATCAAGCCTGGGAAGTACGAGGATGTGATTCGTGAAGTGCGTCGCCAAGGAGCGGTATGTAGTGTGGCTCATCCTTTTACTAAAGGGAAAAGAGCTCGAATTGATGTGGGTTTTTTTGAAGGGTTGTCGCGTGAATTACTGCCGGATGCTATGGAGGGATTTAATGGCCGACTGATTTTTCCTTTGGGTAATCGGAAGGCGCGTGCGCTAGCAAAAAAGCTCGGACTTCCAACCACTGGCGGGTCTGATGGACATTTTCTCTTTGAAATTGGAGCAGGATATACTATCTTTGAAGGCGACCTCAAAACTGCTATGAAGAATGGACTTGTGAAACATGGAGGAAAAAAGAAACTCCCTATGATTCAAAGATTATTGAGTGCGGTGGTGAGGTTTATAAGAATCTGCTTAATCAAAAAATGATGAATGTTCCAAATTTTATTACGTATTTGAGACTTGTGTTGGCCGTGGCTAGTTTTTTCATAATCATGCAGGGGTTCTGGTTACTTGGAGCCGTGATTTTAACTTTTGCTGTTTTGATGGATGTTTTGGATGGGATCGCTGCGCGCAGTTTGAAACAAGTCACTAAGCATGGTGTTTATTTGGATGTAATGGCTGACAAGATTGTTATTATTGGAACTTTTTTTGTAGTTGGGATGTATCTACATATAGCCTTTTTTTATATGGGGATCCTTATGCTTGTAAGGGAATATGCTATTGATACTATGAGGTCTGTTGCTGCTGTGAAGGGCAAAGTTATTTCGGCTGATAAGTTTAGTAAAATAAAAGGAGTTTTGTTTATGATTGGGATGCTTGGGATGGTTTGGAACCAGGTTGTTTATGGTGGAGGAGGTGTTTTGGAGCAGGTTTTTATTTGGACGGCAGCTGTTGGAATGACGATGTCTTATATTACTTTGGTCAGGTTTTCTATTAAGTATATGAAGTGAGGAGTTCTATACGAAAACTAGGAGTTAACTTGAAAGGTTTTAAAGATTTCCTAGCCCGTCCTTTTGTTTTATTCTTTGACTTCATTGGTTTAAAGCCAATTGTTATAAGCCTTTTTTCTTTGGGTTTTGGGGTTGGTGCTGCAGTTGCGCTAGTTTATTCTCGGGATCTTTTTTTGGGGCTGATGTTGGGTAGTTTGTTATTTGATATGTTTGATGGAGCTTTGGCTAGATATCAAAGAGGGACTGAGTGTTCTCCTGATTTTGATAATAGCACTGGGTTTTGGATTGATTATTGGGTTGATAGGACTGTTGTTTTCTCTGTTACTTGTGCTGTTTTGTTCATGAATTTGGGTGAGGAGATTTTTTATTATTTGGTGCCTGGCTTATACTTGCTATCTCATCTGATTTATTCAAGAAACAGAAGAGTTCTTCAGTACATGTATGTTCATCCTGTTTATTTATTGCTTGTATATTTTGATGTTTATTACGCGACTGTATTTTTCACGATTGCTTGTTCGTTGAACATCGTGATGTTTTTGGCTGTGCTGCTTTGGAGAAATTCTAAGACTAAGAATTAAATATCTCTTTCAGTCCTTCATCATAGCTCGTAAATTCTATCTTTAGTTCTTTTTGAGTTTTCTCAACATCCATGTCTATTTCTTCTACCATCCTTTTGATGGTTGTTTTGTTAAATGGAGGGTTTTTAATGAAGATTTTTGTGAATTTTATTAGTGAGAATATTATCCAGAGGGGAATGTGTATAATTATTTTTTTGCTTTTTTTGACTGACAAGATTTTCTTCACAAATTCGTTGTATTTTATTTTTTTTGGACCGGCGATATCAAACATTACGGGTTTTCCTGTTTCGTAGTCTATGGCTCTCTCGATACTTCGAACTACGTCACTCAAAAATGCTGGTTGGACTTTGTATTTGCCGTTTCCTACGACGAATGCGAAAAATGGTATCCTGAGAGACGACACTACTTTTTCAAATGCATAGCCTCCCCTGCCACATACCATGGTTGGCTTTAATATGATTATTTCCTGATTTGATTTTAACAATATTTCGTCTGCCTCTTTTTTTGCTTTGCCATAGTTATCTAGATTTTTTCTATATCCTGCTGCTGAGCTGAATGTGATTATTTTCTTAACCCTGTTTTTGTGGGTTGCTTTAAGGAGATTTTTGGACCCCTCTACTATCACTTTTTGGTTTGTTTCTATGTTTTGGGTGTTTGGAACCGCGAGGTTTATGACGGCATCCATGTTTTCAAGTGCTTTTTCCAAATCTTCTAATTTCGTCACGTCTCCTACTATTGTTTTGATGTTTTCAGGTATTTTGCTGGCGTTTTCTTGTTTTAACACAAGACACGTCAAATCATGTTTGTTTGATTTGTTGAGCTTTTTGAGAAGTTCCCTCCCTATAAATCCGGTCCCGCCTGTGAGTAGAATGTTCATGGATCCATTTGATCATGGGTTTAACCTAATATCAATTGATTAACCTGGGAATAGTGCTATAATCACCGCACATGAAAGCACTAATTTTAGCTGCTGGCAGAAGCAAAAGGATGCAGCCTGTAGCGGACAAAAATTTCCTAAATTTTCTCGGACAACCACTTATTAAGTGGCAGCTGAGTATGCTTTGGGAAAATGGATTTAAAGATGTCATTTTGGTAGGAGGCGCTCACAATATTGATCGTCTGCGTGAGTTGGATAATGAGATGCCTATGAAGATCGATGTTGTGGAACAAGAAGACCTGGATGAGGGAATGAAGGGGGCTGTTCTTGCAGCTGCGGACTTGCTCGGTGATGAGGAGGTTTTGATTTTCAGCAGTAATGATGTTGTGGGAGAAGATGCTTTCAAATTGATTCAGAAAGCTGCCTCTGAAGATAAGGATGCTGATGGTTTCTTGTTGGCGAAAAAAGTAGAAAAATATTTCCCTGGTGGTTATTTGGAGTTGGATTCGGACGGGTTTGTTCAACGAGTGGTTGAGAAACCTGAGCCTGGAAGTGAGCCATCTGATTTGATTAATTTAGTCGTTCATTATTTTAAGAATCCTAAAATTTTGGTGAAGCATTTGAAGAAAGTTGAAAGTGATTCAGATGATCTTTATGAGAAAGCTTTGGATGCGATGATTTTGGATGGCAGTAAGTTGCGAGCTGTTGAATATGAAGGTTATTGGCAGGCTGTGAAATTCCCTTGGCATGTTCAGCCTGTTTTTGAATACTTACTTGATCTGCATTTGAGTGGAGATGAAAGAAAGGTAGCCAGTTCGGCAGAAATTGCCAAGAGTGCGGTTGTGGACGGGAAAGTCGTGATCGATGAAGATGTTCGCATTATGGATGGTGCTACTGTTAAAGGGCCTTGTTATTTGGGTCGCGGCACTATTGTGGCTACGAATGCTCTTGTTCGTGGCGCGAACATTGGTGAGACATGTGTGATCGGATTCTCTACTGAAGTTGCGCGAAGTTATTTGGGGGATAATGTTTGGACTCATTCTAATTATATCGGTGACAGTGTGATCGGAAATGACGTTTCCTTTGGCGCTGGTACTGTGGTTGGAAATTTGAGATTGGATGAAGGAATGATTGGAGAGACTGGCACAAATAAATGGGGGCTTGTGACTGGTGATCACGTTCGTGTTGGAGTTAATACTTCTTTCATGCCTGGAATTCGTGTTGGAGGAGAATCGTTTGTAGGAGCTGGGATTGTGGTTGCAGAGGATATTCCTGAGAAGAGTTTTGTACGTGGAAAATGGGATTTAAAAGTCAGTGAAAATAAAGGAGTGTTCAATGAAGAGATGCGCGAAATGATGCGTAAAAAATTATAAATTTATTTCATGACTGAGAGTCATTCAAAAAAAGGTACGCCTCTTGTGAGCGCCGTGATGCTCAATTACAACAGCAAATATTTCCCAAAGATGTGCGTGGAAGCTTTTTATCGCGCAGATATGGACGGTGTTCCTTTTGAGTTTATTGCAGTTGATAATGCGTCTACTGAGAATGTGAGTCTTGGATATCTGAAGAAAGCTTCTGATAATGGCTTGGTTGATTTGGTGCGATCGAAAAAGAATTTGGGATTTGGAGGTGGGAATAATTTGGGGGCTGCTCAAGCTCGAGGGAAATATATTTTGATTTTAAATCCTGACATTTTTGTAGCTGAAGATAGTGTGAAAAAGATGGTTGAATACATGGAGAAACATCCTGATGTTGGAATTCTTGGGCCTAAATTGGTTTATCCAGACGATAAAGTTCAGGATTCTTGCAGACGGCATATGAAGTTCAGTGATCTTGTTATCAAAAGGACTTCTTTGAAGAAGGTGCCTGGATTTAAGAGGCGAGTCGCGAAATATACGATGGAGGATTTCGATCATTCTGTTACGCAAGAGGTCGATTTGTTGGTTGGAGCGTGTTTTATTATTCCGCGAAAAGTTTATTAAGAGGTTGGGG
>CAZBZZ010000011.1:0-6180 GCA_964496555.1 uncultured Candidatus Peribacteria bacterium | reverse complement strand
ACTTATGGGAGTAGCCGGCGGTGGCTTCCTTGTTGCGGTCTATTAGCTCAATTGATACGATGCCCAAAACGCGATGCTGATATTAATAAGTATCACTTATGATAATACGAGCGGACTGAAAGGGAAATGATGAAAGGTATTTTTTGTTTATGGAAGATTTTGATTTGTGTAGGGAGATTGCAAAAACTGGAAAGAAAGTTGTTTATTATCCGGAAGTTTCGGTGACTCATAATCATAAAAGATTGTCGGGGGGATCAATCTTTGGTCTTTTGCGAAAAAAAATCTTCTGGATTCATGTGGGGAGTGCATTTAAATATTTTTGGAAATGGAGGAAGGGTTAGGCCTAAGGAAACTCCGTTCTCCCTATCCATATCGGCAACACTATAAAGTGATGAATCGTATCTGATATTAGGAGTGTCCAGCCAGCTATTGCGAGCCATTCTATTGGGAAGAATTGGAAGATTATTATTAATGCAATTCCGTAGTAGCCGTGGTGGATCCTGACTTTGTATTTAAATTTGTTCTTTTTGAATTGTGCTTGGGCCGAACCAAAACGCATTCGACCAAGGATGGTGAGAATCTCTAATAGAGCTGTGAAAATTGCTATTTTGTATATCATTTGTTTTTGGCTTTTGCAGCTAACTGCCTTACCACCTCCGGATACCATTCCTTTTCCAGTGCTTGGACTTTGTCTTTCAAAGTGTCTGGAGTGTCATCTGGTGTGACTGGACAGGTTTTTTGAAGAATTATTCCGCCAGTATCACAACCTTCGTCTACGTAGTGAATTGTCATTCCTGTTTCTGTCTCCCCTGCTTTGAGGACTTCTTCATGGACGCTTGCTCCGAAGAAGCTTGGGCCGCAGAACTTTGGAATCAAGGCGGGATGGACGTTTATGATTCTGTTTTCGAAACGTTTCACGAATGGTTCTGAGAGGATTCGCATATATCCTATGAGGACGATTAGGTCTACCTTGTGTTCTTCGAGAATTTCTGCCATTTCGGCATCGAATTATTCGCGAGTTATGTTGGCTGGATCGACAAAGATTGCTTCATATCCTTGTTCGCGTGTGCGCTCGAGAGCGTATGCGGATTCTTTGTTTGAAAGTACGCATGCAAGTTCGATGCCTGGCATTTTGCCAGCTTTCATTTCGTCGATGATTGCTTGGAGATCTGTGCCGTTTGTTGAGGCCAAGACTCCGATTTTAAATGTTTCCATTGTGATTGTTGTTGTGATTGAATCCTATCTTTTTTTTAATTTTTTCTCCAGTCTTTGTGATGGCGAGTCCGCCTAAAGCGGTTTCTCTGAGTTTTGGGGAGAGCATTTTTCCGATGTTTCTCATTGATTCTACAACCTCATCGAACGGAATGAAACTCTCCACTCCTGCGATTGCCATGTCTGATGCGGAGATCGCAAGGGATGTGAGAAGTCCTCCTCTTTTTATGCATGGAACTTCGACCATTCCTCCGAGTGGATCGCACGTGAGTCCGAGGAGGTTTTTTAATCCGAGAGAGGCTGCGTGGAAGCATTGCTCTGGAGATCCACCACGAAGCTCTGTGAGAGCGCTGGCGGCCATTGCAACCGCAGAACCTATTTCTGCCTGACATCCTCCTTCTGCCCCTGCTAGCGTTGCATTTTCGGCTATTATTATTCCTATTCCGGCTGCGTTGAAAAGGCCTTGGATTAGTTTTTCGTCGGGATAGTCGTGTGTTTTTTGGGCGGCAAGGAGAACTCCTGGGATTACTCCTGATGCGCCAGCTGTTGGGAATGCAACAATTTGGCCCATGTTTGCATTGTTTTCACCTGTTGCGATCGCGTACGCGATCGCTCTTGATGTCAGTTCTGAATTCATCATATCGGGCCCTTCTTGATTCTCCATTGATGCGAGAAGAGTTCGGGCATCTCCTCCTGACATTTCCGTCATTGATTTTTCTTCCTTATCTATCCCTTGTTTGATTGCTTCTTTCATTATGGTTAGGCGGCGTTTCATTTTGTTGAGAATTTTTTATTTGGGGTTGCCGCGTTGGTTGATTTGGTTGAGGAGAGTTATGTCTGAAATGGTTTTGTTGTGTTCTTGTGTGAGTTCAAGCAATTCTCTTGAGCTGTGGAATGTGTACATATTATTTTTTATTGCAGTGATTTTTGGCCTAATTTTGTGAGTCCCCTAACAAATTCAACCCCATTAATACTTTCTATCTGGAGAATGTCTTCTAGATCGGGGCGATACCCTTCTAGGTTTATGAATGTGAGGGATTTTTCACCTACACGAGAGCTCTGAATATCTACTATATCTGATCCTAGAACTGAAAGCGCTGCTGTGATTTCAGCGATAATTCCTTTTCGTTTGATGTGTGACATTATCAAAGACATATATTTTCCGGCGATTCCTTTCAACTCTACATCAAATTCATTGATCTTTTTTATAACTACTTTTCCTCCTCCGATCGAAGAGCCTATCACTGTCATCGCTGGACGGCCTTCTGATTCAAGAAGAATCTTTACGGTGTTTGGATGGTAGCCAAGGCCGAGGTCTCCTGTTTCGAATTTATATTCTACGCCCTTCTCCTTTGCCATCTCAAAAGCTTCTTTTATTCTGGGGTCAGCAGTTCTAAGCTTCATAACCCCAGCAATGAGTGCTTTATCTGTTGCATGGCCTTTGTATACTGTTGCGAAAGAACCGTGGAGAGTGAAAGTCACCTTGTCTGGAGTCTTGTCAAAAAGGGCTCGCGCCATCTGTCCGATCTTCACAGCTCCAGCTGTGTGGGAGCTAGAAGGTCCTACCATTATTGGGCCAGCTATATCAAACGTTGTGTAGTTTGGCATATGTGCCTTGAGTTTATCACAAAGATTTCCAAATTTCATAGAGAAAAGCTATGGACCTCTTTCGGGATCTGTCCACTCCTATACATTGCGCAAATCGTGTTGTTGGATTATAGTGTTATGAATTTCATAATTATTCAAATTAAATATTATGAAATCGTCGAGCCTGGTTCCGGACCGATAGGGCAAACCGGCTCAAATCGCACCTTAAAATCAAAAACAAAATAAAATATTTCTTACTTTGTGATGGTCCTCTCTGACTCATTGGACCGACATACGACTCGTCTATATGGCGAGTGCTTGGTTCCCTCCTCGATATATATTGGGTAGTAGGGAACGCCCAACAAGCAGTCGGTGGCGTGACCGAAAAAATCGCCGAAGCAAGGTTAGAATTAGGAGGAATAGTCTCCTCTCAAAAACAAAAACAAACATCATCGCTGCGTCTATTATATTGGGCCAGTGTGGTTTTTCCCCCGCGAGGGGGTTTTTTTTTATCCAAATTTCTGATAGTGTCGGGAGGCTTTATTTTTAACCTATCTATCATGGAATTACTTGAGACTCTAGCGATGTTCACCCCTTTGTGGATCGCTCTTGGTGTTCTAATCGTCGCTTCAATCAAAGAGGTGAAAGAATACGAACGAGGTGTAAAATTCAATCTTGGAAAATTTTCAAAAGTTACTAATCCGGGATGGCGAATCATAATCCCTGTTTTTCAAAAACTTGTAAAAATCGATCTTCGTGTGAAGGCAGTTGACGTACCTGATCAGGAGGCAATTACTGAGGATAACGTGTCTGTGACTATCAATGCTGTTATTTACTACAAAGTCAGCGATGCTGCAAAAGCTGTTCTTGAAGTTGAGAATTTTTACTATGCAATTAGTCAGCTGGCGCAAACTACAATGAGAAACGCAGTTGGTGAAGTTGATTTAGATACTCTTTTGCAAAAGAGGGAGCAGATTGCTGAAACAATTCAGAAAATTGTAGATAGCGCTACTGATCCTTGGGGAATTAAGGTGGAAGCGGTTGAATTGAAGGATGTTATTTTGCCACAGGATTTGAAGAGAACAATGGCGAAAGTAGCTGAGGCTGAGCGTGAGAGACGAGCTGTGATCATCAAGGCAGAAGGTGAGGTTCAAGCTTCTAATAATTTGGCGAAAGCTGCAGATACTTTGCATGGATCTACAGGAGCTCTGCATTTGAGAACTTTGCAATCTGTAAATGATCTTTCTTCTGATCAATCAAATACAACTATTTGGATGATGCCTCTCGAGATTTTGAGAGCTGTCGAGAAGATTGGGAATAATCTTGGTAAAAAGTAATCGTATATGAACGATCGCGAGATGAAACTTGGTGTTTTGGCATTCCCAGCTGGGCATTCTCTTTCGCCTGTGATGTTTGAGGCTGCGGGAGTTGAGTATGGAGTTTTTGAGATTCCCGAAGAGAAGTTCTCTGAGTTCATGAAGACACGAGATTTTGATGGGCTCAGTGTGTCGTTGCCTTATAAGGAGCGGGTGATGGAGTTTTTAGATGAAGTTTCTGATGATGCTCGGAAGATCGGGGCGGTGAATACTGTGTTGCGGGTTGACGATGAGTTGCGCGGCTTTAATACTGATTGGATTGGAGCTGTTGAGGCTCTTCACTCGGGTCTGGGTTCGGGCTCGAATTCGGACGATTCTGATTTGAATGGTAAAAAGGTGATTGTTCTTGGGGCAGGAGGTGCGGCTCGAGCTATTGTTTATGGGCTTTTGAAAGAGAGGGCTTCTGTTGTGGTTTTGAATCGGGACTTGGAAGAAGCTCAAGGATTGGCTGATGATTTTGGTGTGGAAGTTGGATTGTTGTCGTCTATCGAAGGAAGGGAATGTGACATTTTGGTTCAAGCGACCTCTGTGTGGTTGACGGCTGGGTTGGATGTGAAGATTGTGCCTGATGAGTTTGTGCAAGAATTGGGAGCTCTAGGAGGATTGGTTATGGATATTGTTTATAAACCTTTAATGACGCCTTTGCTTGAGGTGGCTCAAGCGGCTGGGTGTCGGATTGTCACTGGGGAAAAGATGCTTTTGAATCAAGCTTGTGAGCAGTTTAAGATTTGGTTTGGAAAAGGGGCCCCTAGAAAGGAGATGAAAGAGGCTTTGGGTGCAGGAGGACTTGACCTGTAAAGAGGTTTTAGCTTATACTCGCTTCCAAATTTTAATTTCAAATTATGACAACCAATTACCCGTCAGGGAGTGCTCATGAATATTTCCCATTTAATGATATTGTTCCTGACAGAACTCTTTCTGGGAAAATTGATCAGACTTGGCAAGACCCTTTAAGTGAAGATCAAAGAGTGGCAGTTGAAATAAGTGATGCTGAGGTAAGTGAAGAAAAGCTGAATAGAGGAGAAGCTGGGGAGATCTCTGAGAGTATTTCTAAACAGACTTTTTGTCGTGTGGAAGATGTGGTTCTTGGAGTTAGCACTGGTGATGTTGAAGGTTCGGATGTAGGTGTAGTTGCTTTTAAAGATAGGCGTGGAAAGATGCGTTTGACTAACGAAGATGGATTTAAAAGTGCTGATGTTATGAGAGGGTTTCTCAATCGATTTTCAAGTATGCAAGACGGTGAGCAACAGTACTTATCTGCAAATGATGGTATTGACTGGGAATCTGGACGAGGAAAACATGTTTTGTATGCATGTGATGTCGAATTAGTTAGTTCTGTTTGGTTGGTTGTAGATCCTGCAACAGGGAAACAACATCTAGTTGAATATGAGCAAGTACCTGTAACAAAGGCTGATGGTACAGATACTGGTCGTACTGAGGATAAGGTTGTTGGAATCATCCATCCTTCTGGAAATGAAAAAATGTCTCCTGAAGAAGCGCTGGCTGCTGGGATAAATATTCACTTTGTTAATAAAGTTCCTGGTGGATGTAAGTATCATGTTGTTAAGAAAATTGAGGTTGAGCAGCAGTTAACTGGAAGAGCGTGGCTTGCCCAACAACCATTAAGATTTATTAAAAGGTCTGGACAATTGCATTTTGCTGACTGCGATGTCAAAGGTGGGCAAGAGGTTAAATACGGTGATGTTCGCACCACCTTCCAATGGGGTTGCGGTGATTGTGACTGCAGAGTTAAGTCAGGAGGTCCAAAAGAACGTTAACCTTTCCTCACAATCTGCTTATAAAAAACGATCAGGAGAATCACGCCTCCAACGATGAAAAGATCGGCGAGGTTGAACGAGGGCCAGAAATTGAAGTTTATGAAATCGACCACTTCTCCCCTAATCAATCTATCAAGTATATTTCCTAGTGCTCCACTCAAGATTAATGCGAATCCTATTTGAGTTTTTAGTTCATCGAATTTGAATTCTGTGGCAGCAATCTTTAT
>CAZBZZ010000010.1:0-16171 GCA_964496555.1 uncultured Candidatus Peribacteria bacterium | reverse complement strand
TTTGTATGGAAGTTTCCGTGATTTACAGGCCTTCCTTGAAGAGTTGGAAGCTCTTCCTTATTACATAAAAGTTTCTTCGATCCAATTTGTTGACCTTAATGGATCTGAAGACAATGATAAAAAAGTTCCAAATTTGAATATAAAAATTAAACTTTACGTGAAATGAAACCATTTGATATCAAGAAAAATCTATCGTTAATCTACCTGGGGCTATGCACCATCTTCACAATAGTTACCCTTTCTTATGCGACTTACGTGTATTTTTCTTGGGACAACCCTGTAGAGCAAGATCCTGAAGTTCTGGAGATAAAATTGCCAGTCATGAAGTGGGCTCAGTATTCAACGTTGTCAAAACAGTACGAAAATGGTACCGTTTTTGAAGAAGACTAATATCTTTAATTAAATCTTTAACCTCAACCTATGAGAAAGATTTCTAACAAGAAGGGTTTCACGTTAGTGGAAGTTCTTCTAGTGGTCGTCATTATTGCGATTCTAGCTGCGATTGTAATCGTTGCTATCAATCCAGGACGACAGATCTCTCAGTCTAACAACACTCAAAGAAGTAGTGATGTTCAGGCTATTATGAATGCTGTTCATCAATCAGCTATTGATAACAGAGGTGTTTTCCCATCAGCAATCACAGCTACAGCTACTGTTGTGGGAAGTGGAGTAGGACAAATCGACATTTGTTCTGACCTTGTCCCTACTTACATCGCTGAAATGCCTTTTGACCCTACAGCGACTGGAGCTGCATACACGGATTGTACGACCTACAATACTGGGTATACGATCATGCTAGATGCTAACAGCCGTCTAACGGTTGCAGCACCTACCGCAGAATTGAGTGCAACTATTAGTGTTACTAGATAGTTAGTTTTGAAATTGAAGCCGGCCTCTGTGGGATTCCGCGGAGGTCGGTTTTTATAACACTTAAGTTCGGACTTAAGTATAAGGGGTAGCCGAGTTCGGGGTAGACAGGTCGATGTTTAGATTTAGATGTCGAGCGCTGTGCCGTTTTCTCGGAGCCACTTCTGATTTGCCTTGTAGTCGGGATCTAGAAGTTCGAGAGTTTTTTTAAATTTTGGGCCGTGGTTTTTGTGGAGAATATGGGTAAGTTCATGTTTGACGAGATAGTCTATGATTTCGGGCTGGGCCATTATTATCCTCCAATTGTAAGTAATGCTGTTGTCACGATGGCAAGTTCCCCAACGGGATCGATACGCCCTTATTCTGACCTGGCCAGACTTGATCTTGCGTCCGGTAAGTTCGGCCAATTCCTGAGCAAGTTCACGCGTGCGTTTCTTGAGGTGATCGAGAGCCTTCATCTTGTACCATTCTGTGATTTTTGGGCGGGTGTGGACTGGGGGAGTTGTCGGTTCTCCGAGAAGAGGAAAGGCTTCACCTGGTTCAAATTTTCGGGTTGGTTTTTGGGCTTTGCGCTTGGCTTGTTGGGTTGTTTTTGCTCGGATCCAATCTTCTTTTTCCTTGAGAAATTTCTCTATTCTACGTTCTGACAGACGACGAGGCGCACGAATTACAACCCCTTTTTCAGGGTGAATTTGTATACATAGGGTTCGGCGGGCTGATCTGACAAGGGTATGCTTCATATTTTCACTTTTTTTAGCGACCGCATTATAGTATACTCCCCGAGAACTTAAAAAGCTTAATGTCATCTTCAAAGAAAATCACCACTAAAGCTTCCAAAAAAGGAGTCAAAAGCTCTGAAGGAAAGCCTTTTTCTGGAATCAAGAAGGTGCTAGTCCTCGGGAGCGGAGCTCTCAAGATTGGAGAGGCTGGTGAATTTGACTATTCTGGATCACAGGCGATCAAGGCCCTGAAGGAAGAGGGGATAGAGTCAGTTTTGGTAAATCCAAATATCGCTACTATTCAGACGTCGAAAGAGTTGGCTGACAAGGTTTACTTCTTGCCCGTGAATGCGAATTTTGTAGAGAAGGTTATCGCAAAGGAGAAACCGGATGGTTTATTCTTGGCGTTTGGAGGTCAAACTGCTTTGAATTGCGGAGTTGATCTACATAATCGCGGGGTTTTAAAGAAACACAAGGTGCGAGTTTTGGGAACTCCGGTTGAAGTGATCATGGATACTGAGGATCGAGAATTGTTTAAAAGGAAAATAGCAGAAATTGATATAAAATCACCCGTTAGTCATGCCTGCAACACAAAGGAGGAAGCCTTTGATGCTGCTGACAAAATTGGCTATCCACTGATTATTCGTGCGGCGTTTGCGCTTGGAGGAAAGGGAAGTGGGTTTGCTGCTGATAAAGCTGAACTTGATGAGCTTTTAGAGACTGCTTTTGCTTATAGTCCGCAGGTTTTGGTTGAGGAGAATTTAAAAGGTTGGAAAGAGGTCGAGTATGAAGTTGTAAGAGATGGAGTGGACAACTGCGTGACGGTTTGTAATATGGAAAATTTTGATCCGCTTGGGATTCACACTGGCGAAAGTATTGTGGTTGCGCCGTCTCAAACTTTGAACAATCATGAATATCACAAATTGCGAGAGATCGCTATCAAGGTGATCCGACACCTGGGAATAGTGGGGGAATGTAATATCCAATATGCGTTGGATCCGAAAAGTGATGACTACAGAGTTATCGAAGTGAATGCGCGTCTGAGTCGTTCATCGGCCTTGGCATCGAAGGCGACTGGTTATCCGCTCGCGCATGTTGCTGCGAAGTTGGCGTTGGGATACTCTCTGCCTGAATTGAAGAATGCTGTTACAAAAACTACTACTGCTTTCTTTGAACCTGCTTTGGATTATCTTGCTTTGAAGATTCCAAGGTGGGATTTGAATAAATTTAGGATGGTTTCAAAAGAAATTACAACTGAGATGAAGTCAGTGGGAGAGATCATGGCACTCGGGAGAAGCTTCGAGGAAGTTCTGCAGAAAGGGTTGAGAATGCTGCAAGTTGGACTTCATGGTTTGGTTGCGAATGAGGATGTAAATATTCGAAGCGAGCGCATAAAAAGAGACATTCAAAAACCTACTCCAAAGAGGATCCTCGTGATTGCACAGGCTCTGAAAAACGGAATGAGCGTAGATGAAATTGCTGAACTTTCTGGGATCGACAAATGGTTCCTTGATAAACTTAAAAACATTGTAACGACTGAGGAGAAAGTAAAAAAAGCTGGAACAAAGATTGAAGAAGATCTGATGCTTGATGCAAAAAAGGAAGGATTTTCTGACAAACAAATTGGATTCATCACTGGCCAAGAAGAGCTTAAAGTTCGTGAACAAAGACAAGAGATGGGGATCGCTCCTTATGTGAAACAAATAGACACATTGGCTGCGGAATATCCTGCTCATACGAATTATTTGTATCTGACTTACCATGGATCAAAACATGATGTTGGGTTTGAGGGGAAAGCTGGTACAAAAATGGCCGTACTTGGAAGTGGGGCTTATTGTATCGGATCATCGGTTGAATTTGATTGGTGCTGTGTCAACGCCTTGCAGACATGTGCTAAGGAAGGCTTTGAGACGATAATGATCAATTACAATCCCGAGACTGTTTCGACCGATTATGACTTGTGCGATAAATTATATTTCGATGAATTGTCCCTGGAACGAGTAATGGATATTTACGAATTGGAAAATGGACCACGAGAGGCCGCGGTTGCAGGCGTCGTTGTGTCTACCGGAGGACAGGTGCCTAACAACTTGGCTCTGAAATTGTATAAATCTGGAGTTCGGATATTGGGAACTGACCCTGGCAATATTGATCGTGCTGAGGATAGACATAAGTTTTCTGGAATGCTGGACAAGCTTGGAATCGATCAACCTAAGTGGCAGGAATTGGCTGAACTTGAAGATGTCTTTGGGTTTGCCGAGGAGGTTGGTTATCCGGTTTTGGTAAGACCTTCTTACGTCTTGAGCGGTGCAGCAATGAGCGTTGCTTATTCACGCGAAGACTTAGAAACCTTCCTGGGAAAGGCTGCGAAGATTTCGAAGGAAGCTCCTGTTGTTGTTTCAAAATTTGAACTCGGCGCAAAAGAAATTGAGATCGATGCGGTAGCTCATGACGGAAAATTAGTCGTATACGCAATCGCTGAACATATTGAAAATGCCGGAGTTCACAGTGGAGATGCGACTATTGTCCTACCACCTCAAAAACTCTATATAGAAACTATTCGCAGGATAAAAGTTATTGTTAAACAAATCGCTAAAGAACTTAAAATAAGCGGGCCTTTCAACATTCAATTCCTGGCAAAAAACAACCGAGTGATGGTGATCGAATGCAATTTGAGATCGTCGAGGAGCTTCCCATTTAGTTCGAAGGTGACTGGATATAACTTCATTGAAATTGCTACGTCGTCGATGATCGCGGCTGGCTCTCAATCGAAGAATGGACATAAGGATTTGAAACTGTCTTCGGGACGACGTGAATTACTCGAATACAAAGATTATAAAACTTTGGATTTGGATCATGTAGGAGTGAAAGCTCCGCAATTTTCTTTCCCTCGTTTGAAAGGAGCGGATCCTGTACTTGGAGTTGAAATGGCATCTACTGGGGAAGTTGCGTGTTTTGGAGACGACTTGTATGAAGCATTCCTGAAGTCGATGATCTCGGTTGGATTTGAGTTGCCGCAAGCTATTCGTCGCGGACCTGACGGGACCGGGATGGAGAGACGTGGTATTTTGTTCAGTATCGGAGGGTTGGATGAAAAGGCTGATTTGCTACCAGTAGCTCAAACGTTTGCTGACATGGAGTTTGAGATTTATGCGACTGAGGGAACTGCTGACTTCTTTGATCAAAATGGAATTAATTGCAAAAAATTATACAAAATCTCTACAAAAAAGGATCCAAATTTGTTGGATGCGCTTGCGGATCGAAAGTTTGAACTGATCGTTAATATTCCAAAACATTATTCTCGCTCGACTGTGACCGACGGGTACTTGATACGAAGGAAGTCTATCGATTTAAACATTCCGTTGATCACGAATGTACAGGTTGCTGGGATCGTAGCGGAAGCCTTGAAACAATACGGGGAGGAGGATTTAAAAATCAAAGACTGGGACAGTTACCTAGACATGTAGCTGTTTACCTTGGGAAGGAAAATAAATCTTAGAACTCTCCATCTTCACTCATTTTCACAACGACGTCTGAGAGTTTTGCCTTTGCTGCTGCTATGACATCTTCGTCGAAATATTCGTCGTCTGCTCCTTTTCTTTTCCCGTGTGGATTAGCTCCCGCTATCTTTGCTAGGATTTGTGCAGCCTTTTTTTCTTGTTCCATCCTTACTAGTTCGTCCATCCTTTCTATCACTCTTAGTCTCGCTTCTTTTGAGCGGCCAATCATTCCAATTGTCAAAAATACGCTTGGTTGGTCAGATTGTTCTTCTCTTCCTATTTTTATCATCGCTTGGTTATCTATATTAACAGGGATTTGGTCAACGTTTCTATCTAGGGCTTCTGCGACTAAGTGCCTTCTCCAAGACCCACTGGTTTCTGTTCTCATGTTTCTAAGAGTCCTCCATTCTTTATATTCTACGAGTTTTTCGAGTAGTTCCTTTGAGATTGTCCCCGCTGGCGCTTGACTAAATACAAAAGCTAGCGCATCTGGTTTAAGGTTGCTGTTTGCACAATAATTTAAAAACCTTTCCCCTCCTTCTTTGTTTTCATTAAATATTTCCCACAATGTTTTGGCTTCAAATTCATCTGTTTCAACTAGTCTGTTTAGAATTTTTACCACAACATCATTGTCGCTTCGTACCTTTCTCATACGTAGCATTGATACCCAAGCATCTTTGTGTTCTTCACCAACACCTAAAATCATGTCTACATGGCTCATCATCAAATCTACGTCGTTGTGTGATTCGAAATCCAGAGTAGCTATTAAAACTTCTGGCTCCTCCATAGAGACCGCTGTTGTTTGGAGGGTCTTTTTTAGACTTTCTTCAGTGAGATCATCTTCGTCTTCTATTTTAGTCAGAACTGACTCTAAAAATTCTCTATTGGTTATTGCTGCTTTTGGCATTTTTGGGAAAAGTTCTATCCCTAAAGCTAACAATGTTTCGATAGCACTTTCCATGTTCCCCGGATCTTCATCTTGAAGATATTCCGTTAGAAATTCTTTCGCTGCGTCATATTCCTCCTGGTTGCTGTCTTCGGCCCCCTTCTCCATTTTATCTTTCAGATACTGCAACATAGAACCTCTGCTATCCGGATGCGCTTCTGTGAAAGTTATCATGTCTATACAGTCTCGACTCAAACCTGGAAACATACTTTCTATAACCACTAACTCCCTCACTCCCTGTACTATTTCCCTGACTTCTTCGCTTGCACTTTCTTTTTGCTCTATACCGTCTAAGGCCCTCTTTAAGACTTCCCCTAGTCGTTCTGCCCTTTCTTTGTCTTTGTTAACTTCTGGAATTTCTAAATCTGCCATGTTTTTTGGATTAATTATACAAAGGCCCTATACTTTACACTTCTTCTGGGTTTTGTCAATTTTTTTACATAAAGATTTGCTATAAACACAACAACCGGAAGCCTGGGAGACGGAGGGGTTGACATTCTGGGTGTTTTTTGGCAAAATATCTTCCATTTATTAATCAATCAATTATGTTTTCTAAAGAAGATTTATGTGTGCGAGACTCCCTTTTTGACGGCCAAGTTCATGTTGTACAGACTCGGCTAGACGAGATGGGCCCTGTCCACCCAAAACACCCTGACTTTCTTGAGCAACTACAACGTGTCCAAGAGCTGACCGGAAAAGAACGAATATTTGCTCCGAAGTTGAATCATCAAACTAACGTCACCCCTGTTCGAAGCTGGGAAGATATGGTTCCCGGAAAAGGAAAGATTGGAGGGGAACTCGTAGAGGCAGTTCCTGGATTCTTCCGTACTCCAGAAGTTTCAGATGGAGTCATAGTGAGCATCACGGGTGATACTGGAGCCCAGGTCGATAATGTGATGATCATGGCTGCGGATTGTGGTGGAACCAGAATCCTAGCTCCAAATGGAGAGTTGGCTGTTCTTCATTCTTCCTTACAATGTATTGACGGAAAAGATGGAGCCTCTGTTGTAACAAAAGCTTTGGATTATTTCGAAAGCCTTGGGATTGATCTATCTGAACTAAGAATGCAGGTTGGAAACGCTGCTAGGGCTTGTTGCTTTGGACTCAATGATCCTAAGTGGGAAAAAGAAAATAAAGCACGCGCAGATAGACTCGATAATACTTACGGAGATATCGTAACTCGTTCAGTGAAATACCCACCTCGCAATGGAGGTATAGGTATTGACGTTCCTTTGATTGCCGCAAGACAGGCTGAAAAGAGAGGGGTTAAAGACATCTCTGATTCAGGGCTATGTACTAGCTGTGCTGGGTTTGAAAAAACCCCTACAGGCGCAGCTGACCCTGATGCAATGAATACCAAAGGAGCTTACGGAACTTACTCTTCTCATTTGAGATCTGACGCTGCCGCTGAAAAAGCACAGGGATGGAATCATAGAGATGCTGTGGTTACGTATGTTGAATAGCCTAGTACACCTTCTCTAAATAACATTTTTCGCAGACGATTTTGTAGCCGCTGTCTTCTGGATAAACTGTTTTGACCTGAGTTTTACATAGATTGCAATTTTCATCTCGGAGTTTTTTTGGTGGCTGGAGAGCCAAGAGCTCTTTGTATCTTTGATCTGGAGAGATCCTAGGGATTGGGATCTTGAAAGTTTTGTAGAATTTTAATTCTTGAGGAATTATTCTGTAATTTTTCCCGGTTTTTTCGCAAGTCAGGGTTTGGCTGCAGATTGATTCGTCGACGTCATTAATGTCTGCTGGAATGGTATATTTTTCATTTGCCGATGGTGCGGTTTCTTCCTCTTCATCGTGCCATATGTAGCCTTGGGCAAGAGCCTGCTCCTTGGTGAGAGGATAATATTCGGAAGCTACTGTAATATTGTATGCCCACGTGGTCAGTTGTGGAGGGAAAGGCTTGCCCCATTCTCCAGTTTTTTGCATGTGCTCTTTTATACGAGGCATCATCTTTTCATATTCCTCTTTTGTGTATTTTTTATTGAGGATCAAATATTTTTCTTGCTTCATCCCTACGCATCCAAAACAGTGTTCGAGCTTGAAGCATTGTTCGCAATAGGTCACGTCACGGACAGTTACTACGTACGTGCAAAATTTTGAATTGTATAGTTCGTATGAGGTGTCTATTTCGAGACAGAGCTCTGATTTTTCGTTAGCGAGATTGTCGTAGCAATCTTTGCATTTTGAGCAATCGCGAACGTTAAAACAATCCTCACAATCTACGATGTAAAACCCGTTCGTGCTGCCTTTCGAATCATTTATAAAATCGCCTACTGATTTTTCTGTATTGGTCAGACGCATGTTTTTGTGGAAGAGTGTTTTCTTCAATTTCTCAAATTCTTCTTCAATTTTTGGTTTGGTTTCTGCAAGATTTTTCAAGAAATCCTCTTTGTATTTTTCGTACTCTTCTTTCGTGTATTGTTTGTTGAGAATGCAATATTCTTTGTTGCGGAGTTGAGCGGACAAGATGCAATTACGGCAACCACGGCAATCATATAGGAAATATGAATCACGGCAGCCTTCTGATGATTGAGAGTAATGGACGTTGTAGCATCTTTGGCAATCCATGCACTGTGAGCTATATTGGCTGTTTTTTATGTTCATACAGTCCACACATGTATTCGACTTAAAAGCCCTTGCACAGTAATAAAGGTTTTCGCTTTCGTATGAAGAGAATGTTAAATAACAATCCTTAACTTCCGCGGAATTATTTGTAAACTCACTATTTTGGCAATTAACAAATAGTCTCGCCCACCTAGGGACTTCTTTTTGCAGCTCTTTGTATTGTTCAAAAAATGGTTTATCAAAATCGTAGTCGCGGGCGTAGATGCTTGCATCAAATTTGTCGTCCCACCATTCATCTTGATCTATTACTTTGAATGGACTGGTTGGTGGAATCATTGAGACGATTTTCTTGCCTGTTGTGCAGCTGGTGTTATAGAAGATGTTCCGTTCGTTTCGGAAAATCAGATGACGATGGTGTCTGCAATCAGGGCAAGTTGTCGGGAGTGCAGCGTCAAATCTTTTGTAGACTTCTATTTCTTTTGGGGATTGTTCAAATTCTGCGTTACATTGGTTGCATTTCATGTTTTTGCTGGTAGTATACGTGTGCCGCGAATTATAACACACCTATTATGGCGAAAACCAGACCACATAAAAAGATTTTGAAAAACACCCCCCGATTAAAAAAGGGGTTGGCCCAAATGCTGAAAGGCGGAGTAATAATGGATGTTGTAGATGCTGACCAAGCTCGTATCGCTGAAGAGGCGGGAGCGTGTGCTGTAATGGCTTTGGAGAGAGTTCCTTCAGACATCCGCGCAGATGGTGGAGTTGCTCGAATGAGTGACCCGAAGATGATAAAGGAGATCATGGAGACTGTTTCAATTCCTGTTATGGCGAAGAGCCGTATTGGGCATTTCGCTGAAGCTCAGATACTTGAGGCTATTGGTGTTGATTATATCGACGAGAGTGAAGTTTTGACACCGGCAGATCCTGGCGTACATGTTTTAAAGAGTGATTTTAAAGTACCTTTTGTTTGTGGAGCTACTTGTCTCGGCGAGGCTTTGCGACGTATCGATGAAGGGGCCTGTATGATTCGTACAAAAGGCGAGGCTGGTACTGGGAATGTAATTGAAGCTGTGAGGCATATGAAATTAATTACACGTGAGCTTGAGGAGTTGAGTAAAGCTTCTGAGGCTGATTTGAAAAAATTTGCTAAAGAGGAGCGCGTTCCTCTCAAACTTTTAAAGGAGACTTTGGAGCTTGGCCGACTGACTGTTGTTAACTTTGCGGCTGGAGGAATTGCGACACCTGCTGACGCGTCATTGATGATGCAGCTGGGCTGTGATGGAGTTTTTGTTGGAAGTGGAATTTTTAAATCTTCTAATCCTGCAGCTCGTGCAAAAGCAATCGTCGAAGCGGTCTTGCACTACGATGATCCTGAAGTTGTGGCTCGTGTGTCAGAAGGACTAGGCGAAGCGATGGAAGGACAGGAAATTGATGAGTTGGAACAAAAATACGCTGAGAGGGGTTGGTAACCGTTTTTCATTATGAAGATTGGCGTCTTGGACATTCAGGGAAGTGTTGAGGAGCATTTTGATGCTCTGGGTTTGTTGGACGCTGAGGTTGAACCTGTTCTTGTAAAGCGTGTAGTGGATTTCGAAGGACTGGATGGATTGATAATCCCTGGAGGAGAGAGTACTACTGTTTCTAAATTGTTGCGTAAATTTAAACTGGACCAAGTCCTGAAAGATCGAGTTCGTGAGGGGATGGCTGTGTGGGGGACTTGTGCCGGAGCTATTTTGCTTGGACGTGAGATTGGTGGATCTTCGGAGACAGGCGATGTTGAGCCTCTTGGGTTAATCGACATTACCGTAGACAGAAATGCTTACGGAAGACAGCTTGATAGCTTTGAAGCTGAAGTTGAGTTTGACGGAAAATCTGTACCAGGAGTTTTTATTAGAGCTCCTCGGATATCTCGAGTTGGAGATGCGGTTGAGGCTCTGGCTAAATTCAAAAATGAGATCGTGGCTGCTCGTGAAGGACACGTATTGGTAACGACCTTCCATCCTGAAATGACCGAGGACCTTTCGGTGTATCGGTATTTCGTTGGGATGTGTAAGGAGGTTTAATTGGCAGCTTCTCCACGGCCGGGAAGCCCAGGCATTCCTGCTTCTTCCAGAACTGCTTCTATTTGAGCATGTGATTCCAATGCTTGATCTTCAAGCTGAGCTATCGTTTTCAGAGCCTCTGCGTTCGCTCCTGCTTTATCTGCAAGTTCTTCGTGTGGTTCGAGCCCTGCCCCTGCTCCCATTCTTACAATCATCTCCTCCCGTCCAGTAAGAGCGTGCTTAGTTTCAGAGATTTGATCGCCGGTAGGGACTGAGCCGGTTATGTCCCTCAGTTTTTCTGGCAATGGGCCTTCTGGTATTTTTGGTCCTTTTTTAGTCATAATAACTTCTTTTTAATTGATCTAGATGCGTATTTTGCAGGTTTTGCAGCTAATTGTCAATAGCCTTGATGAGTGATTTTGACATGTCTATGTTTTGCGGTTATATTTGGAGTCAATGCTACCTAAAAGCTTAAAAAAACTAATCGAAGAGTTCTCAAAGCTCCCAGGGATTGGGCCAAAGTCGGCGCAACGTCTTGCTATGCATTTACTTAAGACTCCTCACTCGAAGATTGAGCCGCTGGGCAACGCCGTTCTTTGCTTGAAGGAAGGCGTTATGTTTTGCCAAAAATGTTGGAATCTTGCTGACGACGATCCTTGTAGTATTTGTAGTGATGAGAGTCGTGACCAGGCTAAAATTTGTGTAGTGGAAGAGGTTTTGGATGCGGCGGCTATCGAGAAGACTGGCGAGTTTGATGGGGTTTATCATGTCCTTCACGGGGTTTTGTCTCCTGTTGATGGAGTTGGGCCTGAGGAATTAAAAATTGCTTCTCTTGTTGGGCGTGTTCGAACTGCAACAGAAGAGGGGGCTCCTATTAAAGAGCTAATTCTTGCTACAAACCCTTCTTTGGAAGGGGAGGCTACCGCCTTGTATATTCAAAAACAACTTAATGGTTTTGAAGGGCAAATAACTCGAATAGCTCGTGGACTGCCGACTGGTGGAGACATCGAATACTCGGATGACCTTACTTTGAGTCGAGCTATGAATGGAAGATCAGACTACTAGGAAATGAGCTGGGCCTGCTCCTGTTAAGTGGTGATTTTCGGGAAGTGGCTTTTTGACCATGGTGGCGAAGTCATTGTGGAGTGTTTTGTGAATCGAGAGACAGTCGTTTGTTTTGATTGCGTGGTGAAGGGCTTCTGTTTGGGCTGTGTTTTTTCCGCATTTTGAGAGGTCGAGATCCTTGTATGCCTTGAGGGTTTTTTCTGGTTGGTAGTTATCTGTTGTAAAGAGGGTGAAGGCAAGGCCGTTGACTGGAGGAAGTTGAGTGATCTGCTCCCCGTAGTGTTCTGCCAACGCAACGCCTCCGTTGATAAAAAAAGGAACATCCATTCCTACTTCTGCCGCGAGTAGTTGAAGTTCGCTAGTTTTCAGACTGAGACCTAGCAGTTGATTGAGCCCTTTCAAGGTTTCGGCTGCATTTGATGACCCGCCGCCTAGCCCTTGCGCTACTGGGATATTTTTCTTGATTGTTATCGTGACTTTGGTGGTTGTCTTTGATTTGGCGAGAATTTTTTCGGCTGCTTGGTATGTTGTGTTTGTTTTATCCGTTGGTACGTTAGGATCATCACAGATGATAACGATCTCTGTTTTTTTGCTTTTTTCTGCCACAAGAGAGACCTCATCAGGCCTGAAGCCATGAGTGTTTTGAGGAGTCACCTCATGCATGATCGTCTGCACAAAATGATATCCTTTAAAAGGGCCTTCAGCTTCTTCTCGGCCGAGGATGTCGAGGCTTAAGTTTATTTTTGCGTTTGATTGGAGTTTGATCTGTTTCATTTCTTCTTCTTTGCAGGTTTTTTCTTCGCAGGTTTTTTAGGCGCTTTCTTTGGAGCTGGCTTTTTGGTTGGCTTCTTCACAGCTAGTAATGAAACGATTGCAAAACATTGGACACCTAAGCCTGATCCAAAGACGGTCATGTTTTCTCCTGATGTTGCAGTTATTCCTACCTTGCGAATATCGATATCGAGGATTTTGGCCAGTGACTGCTTAAGCTTTTTTGCGATAGGATCTATCTTTGGAATTTTGCACTCCATCATCAGCCCAACATTTCCAATCTCCAGCCCCATTTTCTTTGTTTTTTTCAAAACTATATCTAGGTATTTCTTGCTATCCTTAACCCCTTTTTCACATAACGGATCTGCGTAGAAGCCGAGTGATTGATCGCCGATGGCCTGAGAGATTGCGTTGAAAATTGAGTGAAGGACCACGTCTCCATCTGAGTTTGCTTCCAGGCACGGTTCGTCTTTCAGAAAAACGCCTGCGATGGTGAGACCTTTTTTTTCCTTGCTAAACATGTGACTGTCTTGACCGATCCCAGCTCTGAATTCCGCTGAGTCTTCGCCGAGAACTGTTCTGAGTCGATCTATATCTTCTTTCGTTGTTATTTTGAAATTGTTTTTGTGAGCTTCTATGAAAGCTGGTTTGTTCCCCATGGCTTCAAGAAGCATTGCTTCGTCTGTTGCCTCGATGTCTTTTTTATTAGCGTTCTTGAGTGCGTTTTTCAGAAGAGCAACTTGAACGACTTGAGGAGTTTGAGCGGTGTAAAGGTTTCCTCTTTCTAGAGTTCCATGAACTCTTTTTCTCTTCACTTCTTTCACAGTGTCCTGAATTTTGTGACCTACGATACATGAGTTTGTTTCTTCTGCTTTCTGGATCGCCTTTGTCACTTCGTCATAAGAGGGGAGCGGGTTCGCTCCGTTGTGGACCACTATCAAGTCACTTGTATTTGGCTTTAATTTTTCCAGAGCCTTCAACCCTTTTTCCAAAGATTGCTGTCGAGCCATTCCTCCGATTGTGATCAATTTAATCTTTGTGAACTTGAAAGTTTTCACCATTTTCGTGATGGCCTCTTTGTTTTGTTTGTTCACCACAAGAGTGATCGTGTTGATCAAATGGTGATCGTTTATAGATGCCAATGTGTAGTATAAAATAGGTCTTCCTGCGACTTCCACAAGGAGCTTATCTTTCTCGCGAAGGACCCGTTGGCCCTGTCCGGCAGCTAGAATAATTGCGTGATTCATGGTGTAATAGTGCCAAAACTGGGAGGGATTTGCAAATTTAGTTTGGATTTAGTAGGTCCGTAAAAGAGATCTCTCCTTCAAGAAACTTCCCTATCTTTTTTTCTGCTTCTCTATAGAAGTTTTTTATTCGCCCTTTCTTGTGAGCTTTCAAAACATTCTTAATTGTTGGAAAAACTTTGTGTTGGATTTTGTTGAATGGGTATTTTTTGAGTTTTTCATTAGTCACGAATTTGAGTTTGCGGTTTTTTGCTGGATAATTGAGCAATGTGTCCTCTATCACTATCTTCATGTCTGGCTTGTATGCGAGGGCTACGGTCTCGGCTTCTTGCTCGGGGTTTTTGCAAAATTTCACAATCGCGTGCATGTAACTTTTCCGATCGATCACCGCGTCTAGCCGAGCAAGAGGGCATTCAAACAAGTGGTGAGCTTCGATGAGTTCGAACCCTTTGTTGAGGAGGGTTGCTGACTCAATCAAAATTTTTGGACCCATGTCCCAGTTTGGATTGTTGAGGGCTTGTTTTGGAGTTACTTTTTTGAGCTGGGCACTTGTATATCCAAAGAATGGACCGCCCGAACACGTGAGAATTATTTGGGTGACCTTTCGTGAATTGTACTTCGTTAGGCCGCGGGTCTTCAGCAATCGATATACAGCGTGATGTTCTGAGTCTAAGGGTAGAATTTTGGTGTTGTGTTTTTTTGCGAGCTTATTGAGATGTGGACCGTCTAAAATAACCGATTCCTTGTTCGCTAGAGCGAGGGTTTTCCCTGTTTTGAGAATTTCTATACTCGGCTTCAAGCCTGCCTCTCCCGATATTGCGTTTACTATCAGGTCTGCCTTTTTGGTTTTAATGAGCTGACTTAGTCTCTTTGGAGTTTTTGACGTGAGGATAGTTTTTGATGCGGGAACTTTGAATTTCTTTGCTTGTTTTTTGAGGAGTTTTTCGTTTGAATGGCACGCCAAACCGACCACTTTGATTTTGCGCTTGTGCTTGGCCGCCACCTTTAAAGTTTGGGTTCCGACTGAGCCGGTTGATCCAAGAACTATTATATTAAGAGGCTTTTTCATTCTGTTTTATGAGTTTGATAAATTCTTTTACGAGCTGATTTTCTGTGGTGGTTTTTAGATGTTTGCCGTTTTTGTATATCGCTCCTTGGCCGCGACCACCGCAGATTGCGTAGTTTGCTTCGCGAGCTTCACCAGGTCCGTTCACTACACATCCCATTACTGCAATCTTCAAAGGTTTTGTTCGTGTTTTGAATTTTATTTTTGACAGCTCTTTCTCTATTTCTTTCGTGAGTTTTTTGAGATTGATTTCTGTGCGACCACAAGTTGGGCAAGAAATTATAATTGGTTCTTTTGTGTATAAGCCGATAGATTTCAGGAGTTCTTTTGCCGCTTTTATTTCGAGTACTGGATCTTCGGTCAGCGAAATCCTGATCGTGTCTCCAATTCCTTTTTTGAGTAGGGGAGCGAGGGCAACTGTGGCCTTTGTAACTCCTGGAATGAGCGTTCCTGCTTCTGTTACGCCCAAGTGAATTGGGTATTGGGTCTTTCTTTTTTTGAGTTTTGAGTAAAGAAGTTCGTTTGTCGTTATGACCGTTTGCGGGTCTGAGCTTTTTATTGAAATCACTAGGTTTTTGAATTTTTGATCTTCGAAAAATTTGGTCCATTTAATAGCTTCCTCTGCGAGATTTTCTGGAGTTGGCTTGCGATTGAATGAACCTGAATTTACACCAATTCGAATTGGAATTTTTCGTTTTTTTGCGGCGGCTGCGATTTTTACTAACACATCTTTGTCGTTGATATTCCCTGGGTTGATTCGGATTTTATCCGCGCCGTTTTCGATTGCTGCTAGAGCGAGGGCTGGATCAAAATGAATGTCTGCTATTAAAGGGATTTTGATTTGGCGTTTGATTTTTGGAAGCGCTTTTGCCGAAGCAAGGTCAGGCACGGCAACGCGCACTAGGTCGCACCCCTCTTTTTCAAGTTGTTTGATTTGCTTCACGGTTTGTGCGACTGCCGTTGTTTTGGTGTCGCACATTGATTGGATTGTGATTGTCTTCGCCATGGTTGCTTTATATCAGAAACTCTTGTTTATTTGAACTAGAAATAGTATATTGCCTTCCTTTTTATTAAACGATTAATCTTAAGATCATGGGAGAACCTGTAAAATATAACCATCCACCACTGGAACCACTCGATACGCCTGATAAGCTACTTGCTGCCGGATATACCGTCCCAAAAGAAGGTGACTCTCTTACAGTTACAAAAAATGGGGAGGTCATCGCTGAATTAAGACCTGAATCTAGAACGATAGCTACTCCGTTTTTTGAAATTAAAGGGGTTACTCGTGAGTGCTTGCAAGAGCTTGGAGCTATTGATTCGGCGCGTTTGCCTCGTTTGTGGCATCGTAGAGTAAACCGCGAAACA
>CAZBZZ010000009.1:0-16374 GCA_964496555.1 uncultured Candidatus Peribacteria bacterium | reverse complement strand
GTTCCCATTTGAACAACAAAACCAGGTTCGAGCACAGCTTTCAGAAAGTTTGGCTGCAGTAGTTTGGCAATCATTGATCAAAACAAAAGACAAGAAAGGCCGAGTAGCAGGACTCGAAATCATGTTCAACAACAACGCAACAGCAAACATGATCAGAAAACAAGCTACTCACCAATTAAACTCAGTGATCGAAACCTCAACAAAAGAAGGAATGCAAACAATGAAAAAGGCCGTCACAGACCTATTCCATGCAGGCCTCATAACAGAGGAATCAGCACTAGAAAACATACCTAAAGAATTCGAAACATAACATAGCCCGCAATGCTTAAAAAACTACTTACAATCTTGATAGCAAGCCAAATACTCTTGGGAACAGCAGGATTTGTTGCATTCGCGGAAGGAGAAGACCCAGCAAACAAAGAAAAACCAGCCGCTGAAGAAAGTCTAAACAAACTAAAAAACCTGGAATTTAACGTAAATGAAACTCTAAGACTAACAACTCCTTGTAAGGATGATGCAGACTGTCCTGGCAGCGTAAAATGTACTATCGCAAACGGAGCAGACACAGGAGTCTGCAACGTTCAATCACAATCATACTTCGGAGGAGACACCTCAGATGGAAACAAGACATACTTCCCAATCTTCCGTTTCTTAATCGACGTAATAGATACATTGGTAAAAACAGCAGGAACAATAGCAGTAATAATGCTAATAGTAACAGGTTTCATAATGATCTTCTCAATGGGAAACCAAAACACATTAGAAAAAGCAAAACAAATGTTTTTGTATGAAGTACTTGGAATGATAGCAATCCTACTTTCATATGTAATGGTAACTCTAGTTCAAAGCCTATTCACACAATAAAATGACAAAGTTTTTGAAGAAAAATCTAGCAGTAATCCTCGGAGCTACAATCGTAGCAGGGTTTGTTGCAGTGATTGATGGCGGAGAGGTTGTGAGGGCTGAGACAGCTTGTTCAAAAGATCTTAGCAAAAAATTAAATGAAGAAGAGGTAAGCAAAATGAACTTAGACGAATTAGAAGCATGTAGTGAAAAATTACACGAAGATCTTCTAAAAGAAATAGACGCGTGCACAAGCGGAGGAGAATGCGACCCAGAAAAACAAGACATCATATCAACAAACGAAACAACTGTAGAGAAACAACTAATAACAAAAAAATACTCAACCGCCCCAATAAAAGACTACGCCGAACACATTCTAAATATCTCTGATATTTCAGAGAAACTCTGTTACGACGCAACAAACCCTGAAGAAGAATACCTTAAATACGCAACCGTAATAGAAGAACCAATCGAATCTGATTTAACAAACACAACAAAATTCAGAAACTGCGTCAGAAATACATTCTGTATTGATCGAGAAGATAAGCCAGGAACAGAGTGCGTCACATTCTTGAGAAAAGCAGGAGAAGGAAGTTGTTCAGCAAAGGCAATAGAATATACAAAAGGACCACAAGAAAAAGGAAAAGCCTCAATCTACTGCCAACAAGTCCAACTAATACTTTCTGACTCAGGAACAGACCTTATCTACGCATATGTAGGAGGCCTATACCGATGGGCAGCAAGTATCATAGGAATGATCGCAGTATTAGTAATGGTAATTTCAGGGATCCAAATCTCAGCGGCAGCAGGAGACCAACAAGCAGTAACAAACGCAAAAAACAGAATATTCCAATCATTAGGAGGACTCGCACTTCTCTTCTTATCAGGAGTAATCCTATACACAATTAATCCAACTTTCTTCACAGCCGGATAAAGCACAAACACAATGAAAAAAATCATAACTCACATATTGGTAACAGCATTGTCACTCCACTTAATATCAGTGGCAACAACAACATATGCGGACACAACACCTCAAAAAACACTAATCGCAGTCGAAGGCGAAGGAGAAACAGAAAACAAACCTGCAAACAAACTAATAGTCCCAAAACCAGGCGCTCTCCCAGGAGCACAAGAAGACACTCAAGCAGAAGGTGGAGGAATCAAAGCATGGATAACAGGGAAAGTCCTACCCACCTGGACAAAAGGAATAGTAGGATTCGTTGCAAGTTTATCATTTGTAATGCTCGTAGTCAGCGGAATCAGATACCTGACAGCATACGGAAATGAAGAAGCAGCAACCTCAGCAAAAAAGATAATCATCTACTCAATATTAGCACTTCTACTAGCAATGTTCTCATACACAATCGTATCAATAATCGTAAGAATTAAATTAGGATGAATTCAAAGTTAAGAAAACTAGTAAAACCAATCATAATTCTCTGCATCACAGCAGCAATGCTAATACCTATGATACAAGTAGCAAGTGCAGCAGAAGCACCTAATCTATTACCAAAATGGATAGATTTAGGGATAAGCTTCGGAGCAGAAGAGTCAGACTCATACGCTCCCTCAGATGTCTCAACCATAGATAACCAACTACAATACTATGACGACCTACCCGAATTCGATGAAAAGCTAATCTTCAGATCAGCAGTAAAAACAATGCTATACCTAGCAGGATTTCTAGTAACCCTAGGACTAATAGTCGTCGGATACATGTTCTTAGCAGGATCCGCAAATGAAGAAAGTCTAACAAAGGCAAGAAAAATTCTAGGATATATAGCAATAGGTGTCCTTGTAATGGCAGCTTCATACGCAATCATCTCAGGAATACTACAAATCAAACTATTTTAAGATGAAAAACAAAAAAATATTAAGATTCGGAGTAACAATACTAGCAGCAGTACTAGCAAGCTTGATCTTTGCTCAATTTGCAGACGCAGCATATCAGATTCCAAAGACCTTTATGCCAGACAACACTCCTCTTGATTTCAATTTCACAGATGACCAATACGGAGCAGAGGATCCAGGAACAGAAACCCTAATCCTAGTCCTCCAAATAGTAGCAGGAGCTCTAATATACTTCGCAGCTCCAATAGCAATTCTCTCTATTGCATTAATCGCCTTCGACCTAGCAATGGGTAGCTCAAACACAGAGAAAGTCGAAACAGCAAAAAAACGTCTCATCTGGCTAGTCCTCGGACTACTTACAATCATGTTCTCATACGGACTCATCAAATTCTTGATTGGATTCGTATTCCAAATCTTCAACTAGCAAATTAATCCAACCTAGGAAACAAAGGTTCTCCTTTATTAAGCTTCTGGCCTTCTTTTAAGAACCCGAAATGTTCTCCATACCCACGCTCATCCCCCAATCCCAATCTTTCAAAAACCTCTTCAACCTTCCCAGGAATCACAGGCCAAAGCATAAGAGAAACGTTCCTCACAACCTCCAACAGATTGTACAAAACAGCCTCTAAAGCGGCCATATCAACCTTTGCAAGCTCCCAAGGCTTCTGATCCTCAACATACTTGTTCCCCATGTCGAGAAGCTTCACAGCAGCCTCACAAGCAACCTTGATATTAAAGTTATTCATTCCTTTTTCATATTTCTCCCAAAAACCATCAATCTTCCCCTCAAACTCCTCATTTTTCTCCTTTCCTTTAATTTCACCATCAAGATAACGATCAACCATCATACAAACTCTATTCACCAAATTCCCATAACTATTCGCAAGATCAGCATTATAAACCTCCTCAAAATGAGCCTTACTAAAATCTCCATCATCACCAGTAGGAATCTCCTTCATCAAATAATAACGAAGCGCATCCACACCATATTTCTCGACATACTCAGTAGGATCAACAACATTACCCAAACTCTTACTCATCTTCTTGCCCTCAGACGTAATGAAACCATGAACATAAATTGATTTCGGAAGAGGAATCCCCGCAGACATCAACATCCCAATCCAAATCCCAGCATGAAATCTCAAAATATCTTTCCCAATCACATGCGCATCACAAGGCCAAAACTTCTCAAACAACTCACCTCCCTTCAAATCCCCATCCACATCTCCATAACCAAGACCAGTAACATAATTAGAAAGAGCATCTCCCCAAACATACATCACCTGACTCGGATCATCAGGCACATCAATCCCCCACGGCAAAATATCTTTTGGCCGCGAAAAACTCACATCATGCAACCCGTCAGTTCCAATAATATTTAACATCTCATTCTTTCGACTTTCTGGAAGAACCTGTAATTCATCTTTTTGAATCGCCTCTTTTATCGCATCTGAATATTTCGATAATTTAAAAAAGTAATTTTCCTCTTTTAATTTCTTTGGTGGCTTAGCATGGTTAGGACATTTCCCTTCCACAAGATCACTCTCAGCCACAAACGATTCACAACCAGCACAATAAAGCCCCTCATATTCACCTTTATAAATATCTCCTTTCTCAGCCAAAACTTTCCACAACTTTTGAGCCCCTTTCTTGTGATAATCACTAGTCGTCCGAATAAAATCATCATTTGTTAGATTGAGCAAATCTTTAAGCGCTTCAAATTTTTCAGCATACTTATCAGCAAACTTTTGCGTATCTTCCCCAGCTTCCTGCGCAGTTTCATAAAGCTTAACTCCATGCTCATCCACACCTGTTAAATAGTACGCCTCATCACCTTTCATTCGATGATAACGCGCAAGCGTATCAGCCTGAATTGCCTCCATCGCAAATCCAATATGAGGTGCTGCATTAACATAAGGAATCGCTGTTGTAATATAAAATTTCGACATAGTTATTTCTGTTAAGGGAATCGGACTTGGCAAGTCCACGCCGAAAGATTAGCTAAAAAGAGTCAGAGTAGCAATGAAATAACATCTCGCCGACATTTAAATTCCCCGGGGAAACCCAGGCACACTCAAACCACCCAACCTATTCCTGAACAGGATCAGCAGTATGATACAAAGCAAAATTGAAAACCGGAAGATAAGAATCCCTCTTCTTCAAAACATTCAGAGTGATCTCACTATCCCCACTTTTTCCCACAGAGGTAATATCAGCATATTCACGAGGCAATAACTGCTCATTAAAAGCTTCTATACGGTAGTAGAGTCTAGCTTTATTCAACTTTTCAGTCTCAGTCCAATCCTTAGGAAACACAGCCGGATTCATCAAATTCGTAAGAGTCAGATAATTAAATTCATGATTAACCAAAAAATCTCTTATACGATAACAATGAACAACATCCACCCCAGTAAACTCAGTCCCATAACTGTAATGCTCACGCGCCTCGGTCGGCAAACAAGTCCCTGCATAAACATCCTGCACAATCGGGTTCCCCAACTCATCCTCTAAAAGCTCACCATTTTCATCCTTCAATTGAACCTGATCAAAGATAGGATTTTTTTGATATTCCCAATACTCAATTCCAGTATAAAATTTTTCGCCCCCTACAGTATCAGGATCCACAGATCCAAACCAGGAAGGAGCATTAGCATTCGTAGCAAACTCCTCACCTCCAGCAATGACAGTAGAAACAGCCGTAAAATCATTTATTGATTCTGTAACTCCCGGATTGTCATTTCCACCTTCATTAGTAGTCAACCCATAAATCTTCCACCTCAAAACATCCCATGAATTAAGAGAAACTCCCGTCACCTTCTCTCCCAGGTCATCACGAGTAAACTTCACATAATAAGCAACCACGAATTTATTCACCTCTTTCTTCCCATCCGGATTCTCCTCATCATAACTAAACAAAGGGAAAGTAACAGACTCATTCAATTCCAAAACACCATAATAAACATCAGCAGGAGCATCCTCCAACTCGTATTTTGAAGAATCCAAATACGGATACGAAGATGACAAATTTTCAATCGTTAACTCAAAAGCCTCGCTAGAAATCTCCTCATGAAATCCCGGTAAATTATTCTCCAATTTCAACAAAGCAATCTCAACTCCAGACTCAGCAGAATAATAAGCTTTCCCAGCATCCAAAGCGAGCCGCGTAACCTGCAATTCCCTCACTATCATAGAAGAAACAGCCATCGAAACAGCAGTCAAAATCCCCATAACTAGAAGGGCAACAAGCAACGCCGTACCTTTTTGAGACTTCACGTCGGCACGAGCAGCTTTCCACCTAGATTTAAGAAAACGTTTTAACATATTAATTATAAGTTCTTAATGAAACTGATGTTTGCAAATCATAAGACTCGATCTTTCCAGAAGGAGCAACCTTCTCAAAGGTCGCAACAAACGTCACTTTTGGTTGATATAAATTTTCATTCAAATAACTCTCAACATTCTCAGTAGGCACAATGAATGGACTCTCCCCAGGCCAAACATAAGTTTTAAAATCAGTAATTTTTATTTCATCTGAATGAAGAGCTTCCGCAGCAACACCCTCACGTTCAATCTTCAAAACCTCTTGATTCTCATCATAAATAAACCTGACAATCCCCTCCACAGAGCAAAACTCAAGCCCAGTCGGATTACAAGCCCCATAAATCGTCGCATTCCGAGCCTCTTCAGTCAGCACATCAAAGACATGCCTCGCCTCAGAATACATAATTCTCTGCTCTTCAGTCACACGCAAAGCCTTCACTATCCCGATATAAGAATTCATCAACAAACCTGTAAAAATCACAAATATAGCCATAGCAACAAGCATCTCTACCAATGAGAATCCTTTCTCTGATCGCGCTCGATTTCTAACTGTACTAAGATATTTATTCACTATGCCAATCGGTTAAAATCATTGATAAAGAAACTTCCCTTTCTTTTGAGTACTCCTCCCAAGTCGTCCTACAAGTCACAATAGCAACCATCCCTTCATAATCAGGATAATCAGCCCCACCATCAGAAACATTACAAATTCTATTAAAAGCAGTAGGATCAGCAGGCCCAGCAGAATCTTTCTGCAAATAAACAGGAGCCACTCCATCAGGAGCAAGGGCCAATTTCCAAGCCCCTTGACCAACCAAATTAGTATTCAACGCCACAGAATAATTAACTCCATCTTCATCAGCATCACATCCATCCTTGAAACTCCCATCCAACTCAAACAACTCACTCACCCCATCCTTCCCGCAAAAATCCAAATTGTGCATGAAGTGCGTATCCCTCATATTCCGAAATGCCTCCATACTCTCCTGAGTATAATAATAAGCTTGAAGATAATGCATATTCGCAGAATTTGACCTGATCATCGATACAAGTAAATTACTAGCAGAAACTATTGCAGTAGACAAAACCAGCACTCCCACGAGCACTTCTGTCAGGGTGAAACCCTTTGTAGATCTAATTTTCGTCCACAACTTCTTCATCCCCAGTATTAGTTATATTTGCAATTCCATTAACAGAACTAAAATGAATCTTCCTTTCAAATTGGCCATCTCCACTATCTCCATACTTCAAGATCACATCCCAACAAGGATTCAAAATACCCGAAACCTCACCATCCGGAGGACTGTACAAAAACACACATTCTCCACCGTTAACTTCCTTCACCTCAACCAAATCATCCAAATCTATAGGACTCTCGTCAAAATCAGTACTACAAGTCCCATTCCTCCAAGACCCATCCCCCCAAGTTTTCAAAACCGAAAATTTACTCTTCACTTCCATAACTCCACCCTCCTCTCCAGCAACAAACTTCAACCCCCTACAATAAACATCATCTCCCGATTGCTTGCCCAGTCGAACTTCATCACGAGCCTTATACAAACTCGAAACAATATTATCCGCAGCCAAATCAACCAGAGACGACTTACGATAATGAGTAAAACTTCCTATAGCCATCATCGACAACAATCCAACGATTGTGATAACTATAAGCATCTCAATCAGAGTAAAACCTGCTCTATCTGATTGTCTTCCAGTTTTTTTCATATTTATGAAATAGATGAACTTAAGTTGAATATAGGAGACATCACAGCAAGCGCTAAGATCGCTACGAAAAGCCCAACGATCAATATCATTACAGGCTCAAATACAGACGTTAATCTGCGCAAACTATGATCAATTTCAGTAGTATATTGTTTTGACACTTTCTCAGCTACCTGCCCCAAAGAAGCAGTCTTCTCCCCCACACGAATCATCTCAATAACCTCAGGCGGAAACAAGAATTCACTATCCGCTGCACTATCAGAAATCTTTCCTCCTTTTCGAACAGTTTCAATAATATCTCGAATTTTCACCCTGAAAACTCGATTAGGAATCGCATTTGAAGTAATTTCAAGAGCTTGAATCACAGGCAATCCTGCCTCAATCAAAACCCCAACCAAAGTCACAAACTGCAACACATAAACCCTTTTCAAGAGAGTCCCAACAACCGGAAATCTCAATTTGAGATAATCCCAATTAGTCGCTCCAGCATTCGTTCCTGTATAAAACTTGAAAATTCCAAATCCTACAAGAATCACTCCAAGAGCCGCCCACCAATATTCAATAAATCCAGTATGCATATAAACCAGTAACTTGGTCGCAAACGGAAGCTCATTAAAAGGAACACCTCCATCCTCCAAAAGATTCAATAAAGTAGGGAAAACCCAAACCAACATAGCAATAGCTACAACGATCAAAGTTCCCAAAACAGCAATTGGATAAAAAGACGCACTCCAAAGCTTCATCCGAAGCTCATGTGCCCTTCCAACCTGATCAGAAAGCTTAAACAACATTGGCCCAAGCTTACCAACCGCTTCCCCGGACTTGATAACACCAATCTCAACTTCATCAAAAACATCAGGATACCTCGACATCGAATCACTCAACGTAGATCCCCTTTCACTATTATATGCAACCGTATTCAGAACACGGGCAAATCTTTCGTTCTTTGTCCTAGATGACAACGCTTTCAGCGCATGAACAACAGGGATTCCTGCATCCACCATCACTGCAAGCATATGGAAGAAATATGATTTTTCCTTAATCTTCACTTTCGAATGATCAACAAAAAAATCATTAATCCTCACCATTATTGAAGCTCCTTTATTATCATAAACTCCATAAATAACTTCTTTTCTATTCTTTCTGCCAACCTTTTTCAGCCGACCAAGAATTCCTTTTTTAGAAGCCTCCTTCTCAGGAGATTCCTTCACCGGAGCCTCGCTCACCTGTTTTGGTTGTTCTATTTTTGATTCTTCAGCCATAAATTTTATTTAAATTATCCTTGGTAAAACGCATCAATTGATAGAGAAAATGTAACTTGTTTCACATCCAAATCTTCAAACTGACTGACTTGAACACTGATAGAAGTTACCTTGAAAAGTCGAGAATTAGTCTCAATTCCCTTCAAGAAAGTGATCAAATCACCATACACTCCCTCAAAACTCGCATTGATCCTCAAAGCACCAACACTTTCATAAAACCCATCCGACAATCCAAAACTCACAGATCTCAAAGAAATCTCATGCTCTTCAGCAATATCAACCAAATCTTCAATCACTTCATCTTGGTTAACACCAATAGGTACAGACTTCAGCAAAGTAAGCTTTTGAACCTCAGTTTCGAGATCCATCGTCTTCTCAGCATTCTTATAAGAGTCTAGTTTCTCTGAAAGTTCAGAGACTTTATCCTCTTTGGTAGTAATGTCGGCCTTTGCCGAACCATAATCTTCCCACATAGGACGTACAAAAAACGCATAAGCTGCAACTGATCCTATCAGGAGCAAAACGCCTATGAGTGATGTAACTTTTCGGATACTTGATCCTCCTTGAGAACCATCAGCATCCCTTATTTCAGTATCTTGCATTCTATATTTTGTTAATTAATTTATTTAATTACAGGTTTGAATGAAGGAACCCCAGTCTTCTTAACTGGCTCTTCCTCAGCTTCCTCTTTGTCCTCGTCGGCTACCGCCTCCTCGTCCGATGCCTCCGCTTGCGCTCCGGCATCTGCCATATACTCAACAGAGAAATTAAAACTCAAAGTAAGATTCCCATCATCATCCATACTAGGTGAAATAGAAGGAACAAATGGACTCCTAAAATACTCACTATCAGTAAAAGATCGGATCATCTTCGCAACATCAAAGTACGGCGCGCTACTCGAAGGATCCGTCCTCACACTCATAGTCAGTTTATTCCCCTGAGAACCAGAATATGAAATATAATCCACCAAAGGAATTCTACTATCCTCATCCTTTGGAGTAGTAGAGATTATCTGATCTATAACCTCAGACCATTTCACAGAATCCTCTGCAAAATAATTCACTGCCTCCTTTGCAGATAGAGCTTCCTCTATATTAGCGCCTTCATAGCTCACCACATCACTTTGCAATGTAGAAACCCGAAGATCTAACTTTTTCATCTCTCCATCTAAAGTAGAACTTTTGTAATAGAGAAACCCTGATACAGCACCAAGAACAACCGTGACAGCCACTCCAAGCACAAACAGAAATGATAATCGATTCATATTTGTTTTGTTATTTTTATTTAATTGATTATACTATTATACCAAATTTAAAGGCCCAAGTCCAGGGTCTGTAACCTGTTATCAAATGAGAAAGAACTTTATCCACATAAACGAGGGATTCATCTGTCAAAAATGTGGAGAAAACAACCCTCCCTCGAAGAAAACATGCCGAAATCACTGTAAAAAATGCCTACACAGCCTACACGTAGACAAAGACGTCCCAGGAGACAGAAAATCAACCTGTAAAAACTTAATGGAGCCCGTTTTTCTTGATCAAAAAGCCAAAAAGGGATTTATTGTCTTCCACAAATGCACAAAATGCGGCAAAATGATTTCGAACAAAGTTTCAGATGACGATAACCAGGAAAAACTAATAGAATTAGCTTCAAAACCCAAACCACAAAATGCCTAGAAATAGACACAAATCACCAGAAGAAAAGATCCAAGCAGCATTCAATAAACACTTGAAGGAAAATGATACTGTAATTTGTTCAGTATCCGGAGGACCAGACTCTGTATTCCTCCTGAAATGCTTGGTCAAATTCAGCAAAACAACTCCACTCAAAATAATTGTAGGACACATCAATCATTCCCTTCGAGGAATTGAGGCAGAATTGGACGAGAAATTCGTAAAAGAAATGGCAGAATCCCACAATCTCACATACCACTCAAAAAAAGTAGACACGATGGCTATCGCCAAATCAAACAAAGCATCAATCGAAGAAATCGGACGAGACATCAGATATGGTTTCACAGATAAATTATATAAGAAGTACAAAGCCACCTATGTAACAACAGCCCACCACGCCGATGATAACTTAGAAACAATTTTCCTAAACTTCATTAGAGGAAGTGGATTGAAAGGATTATCAGGTATGAGAGAGACTTCTCGCAAAAAGAATGGCTTAAGACTTTTCCGACCACTACTTCGAATTTCAAAAGAAGAAATCCAAACATTTTTAGACAAAGAAGAAATTCCATATAGGATAGATCAAACAAATTGGGACACCACAATCCCAAGAAATTTCTTGAGGCACGACATCATCCCAAAATTAAAAAGCCTAAATCCGAATCTACAAAGAACAGTTCTGAAAAACAGCCAAAACATAAGAGAAGTAAATGATTGGATCAAAAAAGAAACCAACGATTGGATCGAAAAGAACTCAACATCAGAAAACACATTTGATCTCAAAGCAATCCGAACCCTTCCAAAACCAGTCCAAAAAGCCGTTCTACTCAGAATCTACAAAAAGAAAGAAGGTCACACGAAAAACATTTCGGCCATACATATAGATGAGGTTTTAAGCGTCATCAACAAAAACATTGGCCGCAAACAAAAAAAACTCGGAAAATATACAGTTGAAATTCAGAAAGGAACATTTATACTGAGGTAGCTATGCCAATGATGAAAAAAATGCCGTCGAAAAAATCAAAAAACAGCATGACTTACCTGCTGGTGATTGCTCTTGCCATAGCTGCATTCATGTTAATCACAAGTCCCGGCACAACAAACATACAAGAAGTAACACTCAACAAATTCGTCGAGGAAGTGAAGTCAGGCACAGTCCATCAAGTCACAATCTCTGACAACAAAATAGACATAGAACTCAAAGACGGAAGCAAACAAGTTACAAACAAAGAACCCGGATCAGATCTATATACAACTCTCGAAAAAACAGGAGTAGACGCAGAAACAATCGCAAATCTCCCAACCACGATCGTAGACACAGCAGCTGACAAATTTTGGATCGACCTACTCATCGGATTCGTACCATTCCTACTTATAATAGGATTCTTCTTATTCATGATGAGATCAGCCCAAAGCGCAAACAACCAAGCAATGGGATTCGGAAAATCTCAAGCACGAACAATGGATAAAACAAAAGAAAAAACAACATTCGAGGATGTAGCCGGAGTAAAAGAAGCAAAAGCAGAATTGGAAGAAGTCGTCGACTTCCTTAAAAGGCCAAAAAAATATTCAGCAATGGGAGCAAAAATACCAAAAGGAGTATTGCTAGTTGGTCCTCCAGGAACAGGTAAAACATTGCTCGCACGAGCTGTAGCAGGAGAAGCAGACGTTCCATTCTTCAACATTTCAGGTTCAGAATTCGTAGAAATGTTTGTAGGAGTCGGAGCATCGCGTGTCCGTGACTTATTTAAAAAAGCAAAAAGAAATGCACCATGCATAATTTTCATAGATGAGATCGACGCAGTCGGTCGACACAGAGGAGCTGGGATGGGAGGTGGACACGACGAACGAGAACAAACCCTCAACCAAATCCTAGCAGAAATGGACGGCTTCGAAACCGGAACAAACGTCATAGTAATGGCCGCAACAAACCGACCAGACGTACTCGACCCTGCTTTATTAAGACCAGGACGATTCGACCGAAGAGTTGTAGTAGACGCTCCAGACTTAGAGGCAAGAGAAAAGATTTTGGAAGTTCACTCGCGAAATAAACCAATGGCATCATCAGTCGATTTTCAAAGAATCGCAAAACAAACTCCAGGATTTACAGGAGCAGACCTGGAAAACCTACTCAACGAAGCCGCTATCCTAGCAGCAAAACACAATCAGAAAAAAGTACGAATGCACGACATTGAAATATCGATAGAAAAAGTTTTGATGGGCCCTGAAAGAAAATCAAAAGTCCTATCAAAAAAGGAACGTGAGATCACCGCATACCACGAAATAGGACACGCAGTAGTCGGCCACATGTTAGCCGGATGCGACACAGTCAGAAAGATTTCAATCATCTCTCGCGGCATGTCATTAGGATCAACATGGTTCATGCCAGAAGAAGAAAAACATCTATATTCAAAGAGTAAATTCGAAGATGAAATATGCTCTCTACTCGGAGGATATATCTCAGAAAAAATCCAATTCGGCCAAGTAACAACCGGAGCTTCAAACGACCTAGAACGCGCAACAAACATCGCCCGAAGAATGGTGACAGAATACGGGATGAGCGACATTGGACCAGTCATCTTCGGAGAGAAAAACAAAGAAGTGTTCTTGGGCAAAGACTTCGGACATGTACGAAACTACTCAGAAGAAATCGCTTCGGAAATAGATGTACAGATCAAAAAATTCATAGACAAGGCATACAAACGAACCGAAGTTCTCCTCAAAAAACACACAAAATTAGTCGAAGAAATTACAGTTGAATTATTGAAAAAAGAAACCCTCACAGACAAAGAGTTCAAAAAACACTTCAAAGGAATGAAAGTCCCCTCTAAAATAGTAGTATAGATTTAGCCAAATAAAATGGACGAAGAAGTAGGACAATTATCACTAGATATCATCCAAGAAAAGGATGAAATCATCATTCTTGCTCCAATCGCAGGAACATCTCTAAAAGACATAACTATATCTGTTACAGACGATGTCCTCACCATCAAAGGAGCTCGACCATCTCCATACAATGTAGATGAAAAAAAGTACTTAACAAAAGAATGTTTTTGGGGCGACTTCACACGTTCAATAGTTCTCCCAAAAGACGTAAACACAAAAGAAATCAAAGCAACCTCCCTCAATAACATCCTAGAAATCCACATTCCACGAACCAAAGAAGAAAAAACTAAAGTAGTCAAAATCAATGTCGATTAATGTAGCAGTCCTACCCATCGCAGGTTTAGGCACCCGTTTCTTGCCGTTCACAAAGGTAGTTCCAAAGGAAATGCTTCCTATTAATGGAATACCGATTTTACAGCTATTAATTGAAGAAGCCGTTGAGGCTGGAGTGTCAGAGATCGTTTTGGTAGTAAATCACGAAAAAGAACCCATTATCCGATCATACCTCTCACGAAATGGTGGATCAACCACAAAGATCACCGAGAAAGGCAAGGACGAGAAACTAGCTCGCCTCAACAAGCTACTAGATTCCGTGAAATTCCATTATGTATATCAAGACGAACAGCTCGGGGACGGCCACGCAATCCTACAAGCAGAAGAGGCTATCGCAGACCGCCCTTTCGCCGTTTTGTTCGGAGATGACTTAATAGTCCCCGAAAACGCAACCGCTCAACTAATAGAGGCATATGAGTCTTCAGATGGATCCGTGATCGCCCTAGAAGAGATCGAACCTGAAATGAGCAAGAGCTATGGTGTAATCAAGCCAGAAGCCCCAGACGCAGATGGACCACTATATAAGATCGAAGACTTAGTCGAAAAACCAGCGCCAGAGGATGCTCCATCGAACTTAGGAGTTATCGGGAAATATGTCTGCACCCCAGAAATTTTCGCCGCATTGCACGACGCAGAAGCCTCAGTCGGAGAAGAAATCCGATTAATTGATGGATTTAAAAAACTTCAAAAAACACAATCTTTGCACGGTCTCAAATTAACAGGTAAGCGCTACGACACAGGCACATTAAATGGCTACAGAAAGGCAATAAACGAACTCCACTCCTAGGAGAAATTAGCTCAGAATTAAAAAACTTCTCAAAAATCTATCAAGCCCTCTTTCAAGACACTCAAAACTCAAAGCTTGCTTTTTTCCTGAAAGTTTAGTAAGCTTATTTGATTTCGTTCAAAATAAATGAAATCGAAAAATAAAAACTAAAACAAAAACACCATGTTCGAAATTCACCCACTAATAGAAGAAGCAGATCAACTAAAGAATGACGGCAGACATCAAGAAGCCATCAAGGTCTGTGAAAAAGTCCTAGTAAGCGACCTTAAATGCACAGAAGCATATGAGGAAATCGGGGACAACTATTTAAGCCTTCGTGAATACGACAAAGCAGCAAAAGCTTTGAAACAGGCAATCAAAATGAACTCAAGCAGCGCAAACGCTCACTACCTACTTGGTTTCGTTCATTCATGTACAGGTGAATTCGAAGCTTCTATAGAATTACTAGAAAGTGCAGACGAACTTTATCCAAATCACCCAGAAATTCTTCGATGTCTTGGATGGTCAATGTACCACGGTGATCAAAAGGTAAGAGGAATCGTTTTATTGGAACGAGCTTTGTTCCTTGCACCACACGATCCTTTGATTTTGAACGACCTTGGAGTTTGCCACTTGAACAATAAGGGTTTCGACAGAGCGTCTGAACTCTTCAAGAAAACGTTAACTATAGAACCAAATAACGAAAAGGCAAAGGAATGTTTGAACGCTGTACAGTTTTTCAAAAGGGAGTATGATAAGCTTAAACGTAAGAAGAAAAGATAAATCCCTTTATCATGCGTAAAAAAGAAAAAAAATCCGTAGTAACAGGTTTTACACTAATTGTGATACTGGCAATCATAGCCGTGATCGCTGCTTTCTGTTATGTAAATAGATATGCAGCACCTCTCTCAGAGAGAGACCGATTCATCGAAGCAAACACACAGATCACATGTGAAATCCTAAAAGATCCATCTCTATCTGTAGATCTCCAAAGAAGCAAAGAACTTTCACAAAAAATCTTCACAGAATACAACTTCCCTATCGGGAACAATGAAGAAATGCTCTCAATCCTTGATAAATACGAAAATGACGAGGACTTAATTCTCTTAATTCAGGAAAAACTTGAGACAGAATGTGAGGTCGAAGAATAGACGGAAAACCGTCAATTAACCTTGATAAAACAGGGGTGTTTAAGTATAATCCCTTCTGCTCTTTGATGTGGTGGAAGTGATCGCTCATCAGTTTTAAATTGATGAGAGGAAAGTCCGGACACCACGGGAAATGGTACCCGCCTAAGGCGGGCGCACGTCACCTAATTCATAAGGTGCGTGAAGGGAAAGTGCCGCAGAGACTATACTAACCTCCTCGGAGGTAAAAGGTGAAAAGTCTTGGGATATCGAAAGGTTACCCAAGAGAGGTCTGTCGGAAGGCAGATCAGCTGGCAAACCCTACTTGGTGCAAGGTGAGATGGAAGAACTCTTCGACCCCCAAATGTCGATCCAGTTCTCTCGCCGCACGAGTCAAAATCTTAGCTTCATGGCAAAGTAAGGCCTAGAAAGATGATCACACCTGCCTCGGCAGGCACAGAATCCGGCTTACGAAGCCACATCAAAGTGCAAAACTTACTCATCCAAATGAAAAAATCAGAAATATTTTTCGGACTACTCAAAATCCCAACAGATTTTATCGCATCTGTACTAGGCTTCTTCGCTGC
>CAZBZZ010000008.1:7215-18659 GCA_964496555.1 uncultured Candidatus Peribacteria bacterium | reverse complement strand
TAGACTAGTTCCTTCTATGGACGCTGATGAAGTTCAAGATTTGTTTACACGTCTATATGATGTTTTTAAGGCTCGGATCTATTCCATATATGTATTGCCGAATGACCTCTCTGTTATGAAAGCTATGAAGGATGCGAATGTTGGTCTTGAGTATTTTTTTATGACGATGGAGGAGGGGAGAACGCTTGATGAGGTTGTTGGAAAAACAGCTCCTTGGAAGACTGTGAAATTGTCTTCTTCTGTGAAGATTTCTAAAAATGCTACGCAGAAACTTTTTGATAAGCTTGTTTATATGCCGTATGGAGGTTTGAATAGAACGAAGTCCGGGAAACAACTTTTGGCAAAGTTTGAAAGGGAACTTTTTAGTTCACAGGTGTTTTAGACCTTTATTCCAGGTACTGGAAATCCTGCGCACATTTCTTCGACTTCTTTTTTGATGCGAGCTAGGACTTCTTCGTCTTCGACGTTGGCGATTACTTCCTTGATCCATCCTGCGATCTTTTCCATTTCTGGTTCTTTCATTCCACGTGTTGTCACAGCTGGAGTCCCCATGCGGATTCCAGATGGATCGAATGGTGATCTTTGGTCGAATGGGACGGTGTTCTTATTTAAAGTGATTCCGACTTTGTCGAGAGCGACTTGTGCTTGTTTTCCAGGGACGTCTTTGTTTGTGAGGTCTACGAGTATCAAATGAGTGTCTGTGCCTCCTGAAACGAGCTCAAAACCGTGTTCTGTGAGCTTTTCAGCTAGGTGTCTTGCGTTCTTTATGACTTGTTGAGCGTATTCTTGGAATTCAGGCTTTAATGCTTCTCCGAATGCTACAGCTTTTGCTGCGATTATGTGTTCGTGTGGTCCGCCTTGAAGTCCTGGGAATACTGCGCGGTTGATTGCTTTTGCAAATTTTTCTTTACACATAATCATTGCTCCTCGAGGTCCTCTCAAAGTTTTGTGAGTAGTAGTCATGATGATGTCGAAATATGAGACAGGTGATTCGAGAGCTTTCCCTGCGATCAAACCTGCTGTGTGAGAGATGTCAGCAACTGAAATAGCTCCAACTTTGTCTGCAATTTCTTTGAATCTTTTCCAGTCGATGTCACGTGGATATGCTGTGAACCCAGCTACGATCATTTTTGGTTTGTGCTCTTCGGCGAGTTTTTCGATTTCATCGTAGTCGAGTTTTCCAGTTTCTTTATCTACTTCGTATTGGACGAAGTTGTATGCCTTTCCTGAGAAAGCGATAGGAAGTCCGTGAGTGATGTGTCCGCCGTGGTCGAGTTTCAACCCCATAACAGTGTCTCCGAACTCTAGGAGAGCGAAGTAGATTGCTGTGTTTGCTGGTGATCCTGAATATGGTTGGACGTTCACGTGTTCAGCACCGAAAAGTTCTTTTGCGCGGTCGATTGCTAGGTTTTCTACGCGGTCTGTGTTTTCTTGGCCTCCGTAATATCTTTTTCCTGGATATCCTTCAGAATATTTGTTTGTAAAAATTGATCCATTTGCTTCGAGCACTGCTTCTGATACGTAGTTTTCAGATGGAATCAGTTCGATACCTTCTGCTTGTCTTTTGATTTCAGCTTCAAGAATTTCCGCCACTTTTGGGTCGGATGTTTTGAGGTCGCTCATATTAAAATAAGTTAAGGGTTTGTTGTGCGGATTTTGCGTTTTTCTGTGATGATCAAATCCACTTTTTGATCATGTTTTTCAGCAGGAACATTCTCAATGATTTGGAAGTCGTAGGCAAGTGCAATTTTAAAAGCTTTGGTAGACAAATTTTTGAATAGTCTGTCGAAATAACCTTTCCCATAGCCGATTCTGTTACCTTGTGAGTCAAAGGCTAAACCTGGAGTAATTATTAGGTCTATGTTTTTTCGGGCGATTACTGGGTGTTTGCTGTGAGGCTCTTGAATGTTGAAGCGGCCTGTTTTTAGTTCGTGTGAGTTTGTGATTTTGTGAATGTGTAGATGATTTGTTTTTCCGCAAATTCGTGGAAGGCAGAATGTCTTTTTTGTGGTGGGGGAGAGGAGAGTGATTGTGTCGACTTCGTTTTGGATTGGGTGGTAGAGGAGGATGTTTTTTGCTTTGCGGTATTCTTTTGTTTTGGTGAGTTGGGTGAGGATGTGTTTGCTAAAATTTGCGACTTGATCGGGTGTGAGGCCGAGGCGTTTTTTTTTGAGCTGGGTGCGGAGTTGTGACTTTGTTTGTATGATTTTAGGCATCGGTTTCATTTAATCACAAGCCTGGATGGCAGTAAATAGGTTGTGATTTTGGGATGTTTTGGTAGAATCTTTGTGCTTTTCCGATGGAAGGGTTTGTGCCCAGGTGGCGGAATTGGTAGACGCGCTACCTTGAGGGGGTAGTTCTCGCAAGAGAGTGGAAGTTCAACTCTTCTCCTGGGCACCAGTAAAAAATCTTGTATCTAATACGAGATTATGGTAAAAATTTCTCTGTCTTAATATGTATGGGCGATTAGCAAGCTAAAGCTATTGCTAACCACCCTCCGTTCGCAGCTTTGAGAAAGCAAGCTTTCTCTCGCTGCTCTCTACGGGCGATTAGCTCAGTTGGTTAGAGCGTCTGGTTTACACCCAGAAGGCCAATGGTTCGAATCCATTATCGCCCACCAGAATTCTTTTCCTTTGTAATCATATCCAGATGGCAAATTTTGGGCTCTTTTTTTTCTGCGTCCCATAGATGAAAGCCATTGCCAAGGCATTCTTTCCACCATTCACATTTTGAGCATTTTTCGCACCATGTTCTATTTTCATCTCTAAATAACTGGAATTTGTTATTCCAAACATCCACGAAACTATCGCTTCGAATATTGCCCTGTATCCATTCTTTTCGTCTTGGAACATTTGGACATACGTAAATGTCCCCATTGTAAAGGATACTGGCTGTATTTATTCCTGTATTACAAATAAAATATCTGTCTCTCACTTCTCCTTCATATTCTGTGCCTAAAAACCCTGAACATCCGTATAAAACTTTAATTTTTTTCTGATTTTTCCTTTTTTCTTTGATAAAGTCCAAAAGCACCTTTAATTCCTTACCTGATAATAATAATGCTTTATTTATTTCTGCTCTTCCAATTGGATCAATATTAATAATTCTCCATGAGTCAATTCCCAATTTGCTGAATTCTTTGTACATCTTTTCGAGAAGATGGATATTCTTTTTACTTATTACTGTAGTAATCTGGAGCTCTTGGATGAATTTTTCTTTGGCTAGTAAGCCGATTGCGTTTATTGCGTGAGTATAAGCTCCTTTAACTCCTCTTAATTCGTCGTGTAAATCTCCTATTCCGTCAATGCTTATGACAATTGTATTCATCCCTGAATTTTTCATTTTTTCTACAACAGATTCATTGACCAGAAATCCATTTGTTACCATTCCCCATTTAAAACCAAGGCTGGACGCATATCCCATAATCTCAAATAAATCTTGTCTAAGAAGAGGTTCTCCTCCTGTTACTGCTACCGTGATTTCTTTTGACTTAAAATTTTCTGCAGTTTCTTTGAAAACTTTTTTCATTAATTCTGCTGAAATATAATTATCAAATCTTTTTTTACCTGCATTGCTTCCGCAATGTTTGCAGTAAAAATTGCAGTTCATTGTGCACTCCCAAAATAGATAAAAAAGTTTATGTTCCTTTCGAAGTTTTTTCTTGTATTCACTCCATAGTCTAAGGCTGCCTGTTTTGAGTATTTGTTGTAACATCTATTGGTTTTCTTTTTCGTTTTATATAGATGACTACCCCTGTAATTATTGAAACTATGATAACTAGAGGGGCAATTATGAATGCCAGTGTTTTCTCTAATGTCCAGAAAGCTAAATCGAAAATCGATGGTGGTACTTCCTCTGGAACCAGAGGAGTCACTCTTCCTGGAGGAGGGCCATATAGAAGTGCCGCTGAAACTTTATCTGATAGGAAAACAGCTGAAACGAAGAATGCTGTTATTGTTTGTAATATTTTTTTCATGTGATTTTTTCGGTTTTCTTGATCCTATCATTTTTCCATTTTTCAATCAAACAATGATAGCTGTTTCTTGACCCGAAAGAATTTCTGATTTTACCTTGAAGTCTGCTGAGACATATCAAAGTTAGTGTTACGGCTTTGATCTTGAGCTGTTTGGTCCACCATTTTTATCCGCGTCTTCTTGGATTGAATCCTCGTCTTCTTTTTCTGTTTCCACCACCGCCTCTTCTGTTTGAAGGAGGTTTTTGTTGTTTATTTCCTACTGGCTGTAAATTAGTCATTCGGAAGGGGTGATCGGTCATGACAGGAATTGATTTGTTGATGAGCTTGTTTATGTCTCTGACGTAAGATTGTTCTGCTTGGTCGCAGAATGAGATGGCTATTCCTCTTGCTCCGGCTCTTCCTGTTCGCCCAATTCTGTGGACGTATGTTTCTGGCTCGTTTGGTATTTCGTAGTTTATTACGTGTGACAGTTCGTCGATATCTATTCCTCTTGAGGCTATGTCTGTGGCTACCAAGACTGTGGTCTTTTTTTCTTTAAAGTTTTTTAGTGCTCTTTGTCTGTAGTTTTGAGATTTGTTTCCGTGGATTGCTTCTGCTCTGATCCCGGACATTTTGATTTGTTTGGTGATTTTGTCGGCTCCGTGTTTTGTACGGGTGAAAATTAATGCTGAGGAAATAGAGTTTTTTTCTAATACATGAATTAGAAGGGATTTCTTGTTTCCTTTTTCTACGTAATACAATTCCTGGGTGATGTTTTCTCCGGAAGGATTTACTGGTGAAATCGATATTTTAACCGGATTTGTAAGTATGCTTTGGCTTAGTTTTCGAATCGCGTCTGGCATTGTTGCCGAGAAGAAAAGTGTTTGTCGTTTTTTTGGAACTTTTGTAAGGATTTTCTTTATATCATTGATGAATCCCATGTCGAGCATTCGGTCTGCTTCGTCTAATGTTAGTATTTTTAGATTGCCAAGATTTATAAATCCTTGGTTCATTAAATCCAAAAGTCTTCCTGGGGTAGCAACTACGATGTCTACGCCTCCTTTGAGGGCTCTAACTTGGTGGAATTGTTTTACTCCGCCGAAAATCACGGCGTGTTTTAGGCTGGTTGTTTTTCCGTACGCTGCAAATTTTTCGCCGATTTGGATTGCGAGTTCTCTAGTGGGGGATACGATTAAGGCTTTGATCGCCTTTCTTCCTTGTTCAGAATTGTGATGCAGTTTGATGTTTTGAATAATAGGAATTGCGAAAGCAGCTGTTTTTCCGGTACCTGTTTGGGCGCATCCTATAATATCCCTACCTTCCAAGACAGCAGGGATTGCTTGTGCTTGGATTGGAGTTGGGTTTGTATAATTCTCTCGTTTTATTGCGTCGAGTATAGGCTGAATTAGATTTAGATTGTCGAATGTCATTGTATTTTGAAATAGAATAATTGTTCCAAGCAAGCGATGCGGTCTCCTGTTATGAAAGGAAATGAGTAACCTTGATCAGGGTGATACTTTATAACAAATCTTGGCCCATGTCAAGGGGGTGAATAGGGAAGTTTATTTGTCTCTCAACCCTGTTTTGCGGTTTTTGTGGAGTGTTTCGTTTACTTACTAATCATATCCTCTCTCTTTGGGCCTACTCCTATAAAGGCTATTTCACAACCTGTTAGCTCTTCAATTCTTCGGACGTAATTTTGAGCGTTTTCTGGGAGATCTTCGAATTTTCGAACTTCCGATATGTCTTCTTTCCATCCTGGCATTTCTTCGTATTCTACTTCTACATTTTCGAGGATGTTAAGGGAAGAGGGGAATGACTTTAGAAGTTCGTCTTGGTATTTGTATGAAGTTGCTATTTGAAGTGTTGGAACCCCGCTGAGTACGTCGAGTTTTGTAAGGTTTAGATGGCTGTATCCGTTGATAGTGCATGAGTATTTTGCAACTACGGCGTCGAACCATCCGCATCTGCGAGGTCGGCCTGTTGTTGATCCATATTCGCCGCCTTGTTCGCGAATTTGGTCTCCTAGTTCGTTTTTCAATTCGCTAGGAAATGGACCTTCTCCAACACGTGTTGTGTATGCTTTTATTATTCCGATCAAGCTTTTCAACTTCAATGCTGCTAGACCTGTTCCTGCTAGTGCTCCTCCGATAGTTGCGTTCGAAGATGTAACGAATGGATATGTTCCGTGATCGATGTCGAGCAACATTCCGTTTGCTCCTTCGATTAGGATGGTTTGGTTGTTTTCGAGGGCTTGATTGAGGAAGAACCCGGTGTCTTTGAGCATAGGCTTGATTCTTTTTGCATATTCTCTGAATCTTTGAAGTTCTTCTTTCATGTCATGTTTTAGTCCTCCGTATATTTTTTTGTGAAAATTGAAGTTTTCCATAACTTTCTTTTCGAACATCTCCTCGTCTACCATATGGTGCATGCGGACTCCGCTTCTTTTCATTTTGTCCATGTATGCAGGGCCTATTCCTCTTTTTGTTGTTCCGACTTTTTTGTCTCCGCGAGAGTCTTCTTCTATTCCGTCTAGTTCTCTGTGATAGTCAAAGACGATATGTGTGCGATCTGAAATAAAAAGGCGTCCTGTTGTTGAGATTCCGTTTTCTTCTAGGACGTCGAGTTCCTCTAGTAGGGTAGGGACATGGACCACTACTCCGTTTCCAATGATACATGTTTTGTTTTCGTGCATCATCCCTGATGGAATTAGGTGGAAAATGTATTTCTTTGTTTCTTCAGGATTTTCTTTGCTTGGTATATAGATGGTGTGTCCAGCGTTTGCTCCTCCTGTTGCTCGTGCGACGATGTCGTATTCTTCGGCTAAAATATCTACTAATTTTCCTTTCCCTTCATCTCCCCATTGACTTCCGAGAATGCAGGTCAAATTTCCGAATTTGTCTGTTGTTTGTGACATAAAAAATGGTTTAAATTTAAAAAAAATATGGATTTAGCAGCCCTTGCAGCCTGATTTTAAATTGGTTAATATGGAATTGCAAGAAACTAGTCTTTACACTTACCTTAACGCCTATGCTTACAAATGAACAAATTGCCCAACAAATACCACTAACTTTGAAGGGCACAAATTTTTCTAATCTAGGGGAAAGATATGAAGGAAAGGTGCGTGACAATTATACTCAAGCTCGAATTGAGGGAGGGCAGCAGAGGATTATTGTTGTGACGGATCGACTTTCAGCTTTTGACCGGATTATCACTACTGTCCCATTTAAGGGGCAAGTTTTAAATCAGATGGCTAAATTCTGGTTTGAACAGACTAAAGACATTATTGGAAATCATGTGATTGAATTTCCAGATCCGAATGTTGTAGTTGGGAAAGAGTGTAAGGCTCTCCCTGTTGAAATGGTGATGCGTGGATATTTGACTGGAGTGACTTCTACTTCGGCTTGGAAGCATTACGAAAGTGGTGTTCGCAATTTTTGTGGGAATCCACTTCCTGATGGAATGAAAAAAGACCAAAAGTTTGCGGAGCCCATTTTGACTCCATCTACAAAGGCAGCTCATGGTGATCATGATGAGTCTGTTGCGAAAGAGGATATTCTTGAAAGGGGAGTGATCACTGAAGAGCAGTTTAATTTTATGGCTGAAGCTTCGAGGAAGTTGTTTGCTCGTGGGGTTGAGATTGCTGCCAAGCAAGGAATTATATTAGTTGATACTAAATATGAATTTGGAGTGACTGATGATGGTGAAATTGTTTTGATCGATGAGATTCATACTCCGGATTCATCTCGTTTCTGGTATGCGAGCGAGTATGAAAAAAGATTTGAGGCTGGTGAAGAGCAGAAAAAAATAGACAAAGAATATATGCGAAAATGGTTGGCTGATGAAGGGTTTACGGGTGAAGGAGATGTTCCTGAAATTCCTGATGATATAAAAGTGGGGACTGCGAGTAGATATATTGAGGCCTATGAATTGATCACTGGAAAGCAGTTTGAAGCAGAAGTTGGTGATGTTGCTCAACGGCTCGAAGGAAATTTACAAAAATACATGATTTAACCTTACGAAATATGAAAGTTGTTTTTATTTTAGGATCAGAAGTTGATAAGCCTCATGCGGAGAAGATTGCTGGTGAGCTCGACAAATGGGGGCTCTCGCATGATTTGCACGTGGCGTCTGCTCACAAAGTTCCTGAGAAAGTTTTCGATCTTGTGAAGGGATACAATGAAGGGGACGAAGATATTGTTTATATTACTATCGCTGGAAGAAGTAATGGATTGTCTGGAGTTACTGCTGCGAATGCAGTTCATCCAGTGATTGCTTGTCCTCCTTTTAAGGATAAACAAGATATGATGGCAAATATTCACTCGACTCTTCAAATGCCGTCTGACACTCCTGTTTTAACTGTTATTGATCCGAAGAATGCTGCGGCTTCAGCTGCGAGAATGCTTGGGCTTAAGGATCCGGCAGTGAAGACAAAAGTAATTGAAAGAATTGCGGAAATTAAACAATCATTTAATTAAAAAAAATATATGGACGACACACATACATTACTTGGTATTTCGCCGTTGGACGGACGATATGCCAGCAAGGTTGATTTCCTAAATCAATATTTTGCGGAAGCGGCCCTTATGCGCTATCGTATTTTGATAGAAGTTGAATGGTTTATCTTTATGTTCAACGATTTAAAATTAACTGGGACAAAAAGGCTCACGGCTGCTGAATTGAGAGACTTGAGGTCTATATATGAGGATTTTGATGTGATTGCTGCTCGTCGAGTGAAGGAAATTGAGAAAACTACCAATCATGATGTGAAAGCTGTTGAGTATTATATCAAAGAGAATTTGAAGGATAAAACTTTGGAGAAATACGGGGAGTTTGTGCATTTTGCGTGTACTTCGGAGGACATCAACAATCTTGCGTATGCGTGTATGCTTCGTGATTTCATGGAGCGTGAATATTATCCTTTGATGTATGGATTGGTGCAGGAATTAAATCTGATGGCTGTTAAGTATAAGAAGATTCCAATGATGGCTCGAACTCATGGACAGACTGCTTCACCGACTACTGTTGGAAAGGAGATTTTGAATGTAGTGGCTCGTCTTGAAAGACAATTGAAAAATTTAGAGGGTGGAAATTTCATAATGGGTAAAATCAATGGCGCTGTAGGAAATTACAACGCGCATTTGGTGGCTTATCCAAAAGTAGATTGGGAAGATGCTAGTAAGAAATTTGTCACATCTCTTGGGCTTGTTCCAAATCTATATACTACGCAAATTGAACCGCATGATTGTCTTGCTGATGTCTTCGACGGGATCAAGCGTATCAATGTGATTCTTCTCGATATGAGTCGTGATATTTGGAGTTATATCAGTCTTGGATACTTTAAACAAAAGGTTAAGAAAGGAGAGGTTGGTTCATCTACTATGCCTCACAAAGTGAATCCAATTGATTTCGAAAATGCTGAAGGAAATCTTGGTCTTGCGAATGCATTGCTGATCCATCTCGGTGAAAAATTGCCAATATCTCGAATGCAACGTGATCTTTCTGATTCGACTGTTGAACGTAACATGGGATCTGCGGTTTGTTATTCATTCTTGGCTTACAAGAGTTTCATGAAAGGTGTTTCAAAATTGGAGGTGAACAAGGAAGTTTTGAAAGATGATTTAAAAGATAGGTGGGAGCTTCTCGCAGAGCCTGTTCAAGTTGTGATGAGAAAGCACAAGATTGAAGGAGCATATGAAAAACTCAAAGAACTTACTCGAGGGAAAACTGTTACAAAGGCGGCTGTTGCGAAGTTGATAAGAGGGTTGAAAATCCCGGCTGCTGACAAAAATCGATTACTCAAGCTGACGCCAGAGACCTATGTTGGTTTGGCTCAAAAATTGGTTGATGAATATGAACTAGATATTCTTGGAATGGGTGGTTGTGGAAATCCTGGAAGTTGTTGTGGAGATGGAGGAGGAGATTGTGGGAGTTGTACAGGATGCTAGATGTTTTGAACTTGAACTGAAAGATGGGGGCCTGCAATGCCTTTGGTCCCGACTTTCCTTAAACTTATTGTTAATGTAGAAGAAGTTTGTCCGGTTTCTGCTTTGTCGAAAATCATTCTAAGTCCTAAGCTGTCCATTAGTTTTACAACTCTTGTTCTTGCTATGTTTGAGCTGAATCCTCTTGAGGATTTGTTTAATGAATCTACGTGATGTGGAGTTATGCTATCACTAGATAGTCTTTTGATATCGTTTGCCCACTCATCTGTGGTGATGCCTTGTGGTTGAGTTATAAATGATTGAATCCCTGTTGTTTTTTTCCTGGCAAATTTTCTATATAGAACTCCTCCATCCATCAACCCGTGTCTTATTATTGTTTCCACTATATCTTGAGTTGCTCTTTCTACTGCTGTTATGGGTGCTTCTACAGTTCTTCGTCCTCTTCTTTCCAACCCTCTTCTTTCTTGTGCTTTTTTAAGCGCTTTCTCTTCTGCGGCCACTTCTGCTGCTCGTGATGCGGCTTTGGCTGCATCGGTCAAACCTCTATGAATTGAGGCTATTTTCCGGTTTATTGGGTTGTCTTCTGATGGTCTTTCTTCTTGTAGTTTTTCGTGGACTGGTTTGTCTACATAGTAAGTAACCTCTGGATCTATTGGAATGACGGTTGTTGTGTTGGGTATAAATGTGTGGCCTGGAGTTGGTCCTGCTAATTTTTCTAATCCTAGTTGTCTTAGGCTAACTTCTATGTCTCCTGTTTCGTTTGTGGTTTCTATTTCTATTACTACTGTGGCTGGTTTTTTCGTTATGGAGTCTTCGACTTGTGTTATAGCTAAATCTGGTTTTTTCAAAAGTTCTATTAATTCAGAGCCTTTTATCTCTATCCCTGGTCTACCTCCTGGAAAGTTCGGCAAAGCTGTCACTTCTGTGTGGTTTATTCTTTTTGGAATTTCTTCGGGTATGTTTGTGCCGTCTTCAGTCATTTTTCTGTGAAAAATTATTTGGTTGCCAATTTATGCTTTTCTTAGGAGGAAGTCAATTTTAAGTTTGGGTAAATCGAGTTGTAGGATTCTGAGTTTTATGATTAAATTACCAATGTTGAAAAACAGTTTAAATGCGCAAGTAGGGGAGTTATCACTCTCTGAATGCAGGAGGAAGAAAGCTTTGCTCGGTTGGCGAGGAGCGAGTAGACCCTTCCGGTGAGAAAACATCGTGAACAAATACAATTAAGCGCTCTGCTATTAAGGTGGAGAATCGAGGTGGTACCGCCCAAAATATGGGTCCTTGGAAATCAAGGATTTTTTAAATTAATTAATAAATAAAAATATGTTTAAAGAAGTAAATCCCAAGCAATCTTTTCCAGAAGTGGAACACAAGATGCAAAAATATTGGGAGGATAATAAGATTTTCGAAAAGTCTGTGAAGGCTCGAAAAGATAGGAAAAAATATGTGTTTTTTGATGGGCCTCCATTTGCGAATGGATTGCCTCATTACGGGCATATTTTGGCGAATGCATTGAAGGATGCGGTGACGCGTTACTGGACTAT
>CAZBZZ010000008.1:0-7205 GCA_964496555.1 uncultured Candidatus Peribacteria bacterium | reverse complement strand
CCACGTACGAACGGTTGGGATTGTCATGGATTGCCGGTTGAATATGAAATAGAAAAAGATCTTGAGCTTTCTGGGCGAAAGGACATTGTTGAATACGGAGTTGATAAGTTTAATGATGCGTGCAGGAAGAGTGTTTTCAAATACACTGAGGAATGGACTGGTATGTTCAAGAGAATTGGAAGATGGGTTGATTTTGATGATACTTACGCGACGCTGGACAACAACTATATGGAATCAATATGGTGGATATTCAAACAAATCTGGGATCAGGATTTAGTGTATTCAGGACATAAGAGTATGCATATATGTCCTCGTTGTGAGACGCCTCTTTCTAATTTCGAGGTGACTCAGGGGTACAAGGACGTGACTGATCTTTCTGCAACTTCTAAATTCAAACTCAAAGGTGAAGATGTTTCTGTACTTGCTTGGACGACTACTCCTTGGACTCTTCCAGGAAATGTCGCGCTTGCTCTTGGGCCAGACGTGAAATATGTGAAATTTGCGATCAAAAATTTCCCTGAATATCCGGATGGTACGTATATTGCTGCGGAAGCTTTTTACAAAGAGAAGTTTGAGCATTATGACAAGGTAGGGGAGGGTAAGTTGCCACAAAATGCTATTCTTGAGGAGGTTGACCCGAAATCACTTGAAGGTGCGGAATATGAACCGTTGTTTGATTTCTACAAAGACAAATTGGATGGCAAAGATGCTTATAAGATTTTCTTGGCAGATTTCGTGACGACCGAGGATGGTACGGGAATTGTGCATATTGCACCGATGTTTGGTGAGGATGATTACCAGTTTGGTTTGAAGCATAATCTTGCCCAGATTCAGCATGTTGGGATGGACGGGAAATTCAGAGATGAGGTGACTCCGTGGGCTGGGGAATTTGTGAAAGGAAAAGATATAGCTGTGGCGGTTTGGTTGTTTGATAAAGGTTTGTTGTTTGAAAAATCGAATTTCAGACATTCATATCCTCATTGTTGGAGGTGTGATACGCCGTTGCTCAATTATTCGACTCGATCGCTTTTTATTGAGGTAACAAAGATTAAAAATAAACTCATTAAAAATAATGAGAAAATCAAATGGGTTCCTGGGCACATCAAGGATGGACGTTTTGGAAAATGGCTTGAGGGTGCTCGTGATTGGGCTATCTCTAGAAATCGTTTCTGGGGTGCTCCGATTCCTCTTTGGGAATGTAAATGTGGAGAAAAAACTTGTATTGGTTCTGTGAAGGAACTTGAAAAATTATCTGGAGGCAAATTGCCGAAAAATAAAGGCAAACTTGATCTTCATAAACCATATATAGACAAAGTGAAAATTAAATGTAAAAAGTGTGGGAAATTGGCGTCTAGAATTCCTGATGTTTTGGATTGTTGGTTTGAAAGTGGTTCGATGCCGTACGCCCAGCTTCATTATCCATTTGAAAACAAGAAATATTTTGAAGATAATTTCCCTGCAAATTTTATTGCAGAGGGATTGGATCAAACTCGTGGATGGTTTTATACACTCCACATTTTATCGACGATTTTGTTTGATAAGCCAGCTTTCAAGAATGTGATAGTGAATGGAATTCTTTTGGCTGCAGATGGAGAAAAACTCTCTAAGAGAAAGAAAAATTATCCGGATCCGAATTATTTGTTTGATTCGAAGGGTGTAGATAGTTTGAGATATTTCTTGTATAGCTCGACATCCCCACTTGCGGAAGATGTTCGGTTCTCTGAAGAACATGTGGATGAAGTTGTTAAGAAATTCACTTTAACACTTTGGAATACGTATAGTTTCTTTGTTACTTATGCGAATATCGATAAATTCAAGCCTCTTCCGGAGAACAAGGCTGCTAGATTCAAGCCTTCAAACAAACTTGATCAGTGGATTCTTTCGGAGCTCAACGTTCTGATTGGAGAGGTGACTGAGAATATGAATGAATACAATCTTACTTGGGCTACACGTCCGATGCAGGATTTTCTCGAGAACTTGTCTAATTGGTATGTAAGACGGTCGAGAAGGCGTTTCTGGAAGAGTGAGAACGACTCTGACAAGGATCAAGCTTATCAGACTTTGTATATGGTTCTCACGACATTCTGCAAGCTCTTGGCTCCTTTCATGCCGTTCCTTTCAGATGAGATTTTTATAAATTTGACCGGAAAGAAATCTGTTCATATGGAAGATTGGCCAAAAGTTCGTAAGTCTGTAGTCAACGAAAATCTAAATAAAGAAATGGCTGCGGTTCGAAAAATCGTTAATCTTGGTCATGGTGCTCGAGGTAAGGCTCGTATTAAAGTGAGACAACCTCTTCAAAAGGTACAAGTTGCTTTACCGAAAGGGATCCAGAAAAAATGGATAAAGGATCAGAAATCTGTAATTGTTGAGGAATTGAACGTGAAGGAGTTAGAAATTGTGGATGAAGTTGGGGATTTGATAGAGAATACTGCTATGCCTGATGCTCGTAAACTGGGCCCTAAGTACGGAAAAGATGTTCAGCAAATTATTCAGCAGGCAAAAGCTGGGAAATTCACAATCGGAAAAGATGGAAAGGTAAAGGTTGGGAAGTTCGAACTTGAAGCTGATGAAATAGAAATGGGTTATAAGGGGAAAGATGGGTTTGATGTTGAAAGTGAGGATGGGGTTGTGGTGATTCTTGATACGAATGTTACCAAAGGGCTTGTCCATGAGGGATATGCTCGAGAAGTTGTTAGATTTGTTCAAGAAATGAGAAAAGAGGCTGGTTATAATGTCAGCGATCGTATATACCTTTTGGTGCGTGCAGAAGGCGAAATCGAGAAAGCTATCACTGGTTTTGCTGATTATATTGAAAAGGAGACTCTTTCTGTTGAGTTGAGTCAGGCTGGAGAACTTGAATATGACATTGCAAAAGGGGTTGAGGTTGAGGGACAACCTGTTAAAATTGAATTACGTAAAGCAGTACTATAATGGAACATCTAAAAAGAGGAGCAATTGGGATTATCTTAAATGGATTGGCGTTGTATGTCGTCATATATTTTCTACCTGAAATTGTTTATACGGGTGGTTTGACGTTCTTTATTGTTGGAGGAATTATTCTTGGGTTTTTGAATTGGATTGTGAAGCCTTTGATCAAAGTTTTGAGCTTGCCATTTATTTTCATTACCGGAGGTTTGTTTTTGATTGTTATCAATGGTGGATTACTCTGGTTTTTAAGCTATTTCTTGGATGTAATCCAGTTCAGAGATGTGAGTTTAACCTTTCCAAATTTGGGTAGCTATGCTATAGGTGCTCTCGTATTTGGTGTTGCTAATTGGATTGAACACCTAGTTATAAAAAATAAACCTAAACCTTAAAACACAATGAGAACCGTATTATTCGTTACACAGATAGTCTTTTCAGTACTTTTAATTTTGTCAGTTCTTTCTCAACAGAAGGGAACTGGACTTTCAGCCACTTTTGGTGGAACTGGAGGTGGATTTCACTCAAGCAAAAGAGGTGCTGAGAAAGTTTTACACATAGCTACTATCGTTTTGGTAGTACTTTTTATCGCTAATTCATTGGCGTTTCTATTTGTTCAATAAACATGAAATTATTCCGTAAATTAGGGAAGGTTTTCAGGGCCTATAGTGATTTGGATAAGGCTATATCTTTTTCTTGTTTGGGGATTGTGATGTTGATGATTTTGAAGATGATAATTTTCCCTTATGGAATTTTTAATTTTGGTAAAGTTGATATTTATACTGAGGGATTGGTAGGTGTGAATGGATTTCAGAACTTAAATCCACTTTTTGTTGATTACAATATTCTTGATCGTGAAGTTTCCAGTTTGGTTTTCTCGGGGTTGATGAGATATGATTCTGAGACTCAGTCGGTGGTTGGAGATATGGCTGAGCTTACTATTGATGAGGGGAAGGTTGAATATACTTTTACTTTAAAGGATGGTTTGAAGTGGCATGATGGTGAGCCTTTGACTACTGAGGATGTGTTTTTTACTTTTGTTGAAGTTGTTCAGGATCCTACTTTTGCGAATGAGATTTTGAAGGCGAATTTTGATGGGGTTGAGGTAGAAGTTATTGATGAGAAGGTTATAAAATTCAATCTTGAAAAGCCTAATATATTCTTTATAACGAGTTTGGTAACAGGGCTTTTGCCGAAGCATGTGTTGGGAGATGTTCTTGTTATGGATCTTTTGCAGCATGAGTTTAACAAGAAGCCAGTGGGGAGTGGTCCTTATATGGTTACTGAGCCTATTCAGGTATTTAAGGATGGGCGAATGCAGGTTACCATGGAAGCAAATCCTCTTTATCATGGCTTAAATCCTAAGCTTGAGAATTTTAGATTTATATCGTATCCAACTGAAGAGGAATTGTTCAATCAGTTGCATGCTGTGAATGGGATCCCAAAAATTTCTGGACATTATGCTAATCAAGTTCGACAAACTGATGAGTTTGTGATGATCCCTTATGAACTTCCTCAATACATGGGGATTTTTATGAATATGGATTCTCCTGAATTGGATGAAAAATTGGTTAGGGTGGCTCTTCAGAAGTCTGTTTTCAAAGGTGAGCTTCTGGAAATGCTTTTTGACAAAATTGCTGTGGATACTCCTCTTCTTGAGTTGGATCAAGCTGATGAATGGATTTACCAACCAAGCTTGGATAATGCGAATGGGGCTTTGTATGACCTTGGGTATGAGTATCCTTCTCTTGATTCTAAATATAGGATGGAAGAGAATGGGGACACTTTGAATTTGACTCTTATTTCTAGAGAGTTTCCTGAAGGAAGTCAGCAGGCTGTTGAGACTCAAATAGTTGTGAATTATCTTGAGCAGCAATGGGAGAGTATTGGGATAGAGATCGACGTTGAATTGCTGTCTGTAAGTGAGTTAAATGAGCGAATTATGGATAGAAGTTACGATCTCTTATTTATTGGTCAAATTTTGGGGTACAACCTGGATACTTATAGTTATTGGCATTCCACTCAAGTAGGTGCGAATGGATTGAATCTTTCTAATTATAAGAGTTTCCAAGTTGATAGTTTGATTGAAAATGTTAGAAGAGTTTTTGATCCTGAAAACCGTGAAGAAAAATTAAAGCAGATCGCTGAGAAGATTGCTGAGGATGTGCCTGCTATATTCTTGTATAAACCAGTCTATTACTATGCTTCTGATGGAAAAGTGACCGGTATTCAGATGGATGGAGTTGCGTTCCCGGCTGACAGGTTTTCTTATCTGTCAGATTGGTCTTTTGAAATTTATGAGGAGGTGAGTGGTTTGGTTGAATAATTTCATCTTTACTTCTAGGGGGAATTTCGCTATTTATTAGGGGCTTTAAATAAATTAATAATTAAAAATCATGAAAGTTATATTGAATGAAAACGTTACGAAACTTGGTTACAAAGGGGATGTTATCGAGGTAAAAGATGGTTATTTTCGAAACTTTCTTTTCCCAAAGAAACTAGCAACAGTTGCTACTAAAGATAGAGTAGCTTTGGCTGAAAAGAGGCGTGAAAAAACTGTTCTTGAAAAAGGACGACTTTTGGATAATGTGAAGGAAGCTATGGAAAAGATTAAAGGTCTTAAATTGGAAGTTGCTGTAAAGGTAACAGATAAAGATACTCTTTATGCCGCTTTGGCTGAGGAAGTTTTTATAGATGCTGTTCGTGCTGAATCTAATGTTCAGCTTGAAAAGAAACATGTGAAATTTGGTGAACCTATCAAGACTCTTGGTGAACACAAGGTTACTGTTGATTTTGGTGGTGACAATACTGTTGAAATCGATATGAATTTGGTTAAACAAGACTAATTTATGAAGATCTTGTCTGTTGATTACGGAAGTAAAAGGGTGGGCGTTGCTTCTGGTGATTCAGTGAACAAGATCGCTTTTCCGAAGACCGTTATTAATAATAAAGGTGAGGATTATGTTATTGGGGAGATTTTGAGAATCTGCGAGGAAGATGGATATGAAATGGTTGTATTTGGGCTCCCATTAGATATGAATGACCAAAAAGGGGAGCAATATAAGATTGTGGAAAACTTTGTTAACAGGTTTAAACAGGGGGCTTTGGGGCGTTTGAAAGTGGAGGTTGTTGATGAGCGGTTGTCGAGTTTTGAAGCAGACCAATATCTGGGTGATTTTAAAGGTGCGAAGGTACGAAAAAAAGATGGTGATAGAGATATGTTGGCGGCAAAAGTGATTTTGGAGAGATGGTTTGATCTGGGATGATTTGGAGTTGGGTTTTCCGGTGGTTTTCCGGAAAGCGAGAATTTACAGGTTGGGAAAATGGTTTTCCGGAAACCTCCCGGAAACTGTAGCCTTGTTCGGAGAGGTTGGAACTTGACTCCTGTTGGTTTTTTGGTATAATCATTTCTTGATGTAAATCGGAAACTGAATTAGACTGTTCTGGTATGAACGAAACTGTAGTATCAATTGGAATTATTTTGGCCTCGTTAGGGGGGCTATTTGCTGCTTTGGTGGCATTTTTACGATTCAAGAATGCTCTCAGAAGGGGAACCGAGAAAAAGACTGTTTTACATGTGTCTGTTCCCAAGGAGATTGAAACAGGTCCTATCGTTGCGGAGCAGATTTTTGCGACTATGCATGGAATTTATAAGAATTTGAATATCTTTCAGAGGATTTTTGGGATGAAGCAGGATGCTGTTAGTTTTGAGATAGCGAGTGTTGATAGGAGGATAAATTTCTATGTTTCTTTTCATGAAAAGTTGCGAAACTTGGTTGAAGGTCAGATGTATGCTCAATATCCTGATGCAGAGATTCTTGAGGTTGAGGATTATGCATCTGTTCAGGACAAAGAGGTTTACGAAAAAGCGGTTGGAACTGAGCTTTCATTTACGGACGCTGATGTATTTCCTATCAAGAGGTATACTCAATTTGAAGATAAGCTGACACGTGTTGCCGTTGATCCTTTATCTGCGATTACTTCCACTCTTACAAAATTCAATCATCCATCTGAACAAGCGTGGATGCAGATAGTTATAACTCCTTTGGCAGATAGTTGGAAGATAACGTTGATAAAGTGTGTGAAGTTGATTTCGAAAGGATTTTTTATGAGTATGGACGCTACTCAAAATGCTTATGCGAGAGCTTATATTACTAGAAAATTATGGCCTAAATTTCTTTTCTTCCCTGTTTATATTTACTTTTGGATAAGAGGTATTTTTGTTCGTGCGGGAGTTAAAAGTGTTATGAGGGCTGCTGAAGGTGGAAGCAGTGGATATG
>CAZBZZ010000007.1:16562-19285 GCA_964496555.1 uncultured Candidatus Peribacteria bacterium | reverse complement strand
AACTCTCGTCGGATTAGCTCTATACAGCGTATTGGGCATCAATAGCGAAAACAGCCAGTATTCGATCAAAACAATGCTACCCAAATTGATTGCGGGGATTATTGCAGTGAATTTCTCATTCATCGGGATGAAGGTATTCCTAGATACAGTGAGTGTATTCACTTCAGCAATTTTCGCAATACCAGCTCAAATAGAGGAGACAAGTGCTCCAGTATTAGGAAACGACTCAGATCTAAAAACACAAGCCTTCTGTCGGGAAGTATATGGAATATCAACAAAGAAGGGTAAATCAATAAAAGATTTTGGTGCAGTATTGAAAGATCAAGCTTTGCTAGAATTAGCAAAGCAGTATGGGATACCAACCCACTTTAAAATCGAAACAATAGAGGATGTAGGAAAGAGTCTTCCAGGCGGAAACGGGGAAAGATTCACAGCAGAATTGGATAGATTGCGAAACCTAGGTTTATGTACGGTATCAAGTGAGAGCTCCTCGAGCTTCGAGCTTAGTGAACATGGGCTTCAATACTTTGAAAAATACAGAAGCTCAAATGCAGCGCTCGCTATGGCTATAAACATGGGAGAAGTCATGTTCTATGACGGATCAGGATCAGCTCTAGGAAGCGGCTCATACGAATCATTAGCAATAAACGCAATATTCTCACTACTTCTATATATAGTGTATGGAATATCGTTCGGAGTTCTCTTTATAGTACTGTTAGCACGTTTGATAGTGCTCTGGCTCGGGATAGCACTCTCACCAATTATAGCGCTGAGTATCGCAGTCCCAGTCGCAAAAGAAAAATTTAAAATGGGAGAATTGACTCAAAAATTTGTAGCACACGCGATCGCCCCAATAACAATAGCCCTATCAATGACAATTGGATGGATAATGCTTACAGCAATAAAAAGCACAATGTCCGATGGCGGATTCGCAATGTCAGGATCAATATTGATACCATCATTGCCAATTCCAGGATTAGAAACTCTACAAGGATTACTTGTAAGTATAGCGACAGTCGCAGTAGTTTGGGTCGGTGTATTCATGGCAGCAAACGAAACAATAGCAGGAACTATCACTGAAGGAATAAAGAGCCAAGTCCAAAGATTCGGTGGATGGCTCGCAACTGCTCCATTCAAATACACATCTTGGGTCCCTGTTGAAACCAAAGATGGAACAACTACAAATCTTACACCTGCAGGGATTATGGCTGCTGGACAAAGTCTTCGAAGTAAGATTGAAACAGCAGGTACCGAGAAGGCCTTGAAGGCGTTTGGTATAGAAAAAGTAAATGCAGGTTTTGATAACATAAAACCAGCAATGGCTGCAGATGACTTGTCAGAAACAGTGCAAAATACAAAGCTGGAAAGCGATAAGAAACTAACAAAAGAAAAACTTGCTGCTTTGGCGGGAACCTCAACAATAAATGAGCTAGACAAAATGATTGAGGCTGGTGGCAAAGGAGGTGAATTTGCAGAATTAATGAAAAATGCAATCGAAAAAAGTAAAAAAGGTGACGAATTATCAGGTACAGAAATAAAGGCCCTTCAAAACGCAGCCAGTGCATACAACAAAGAGAGAGCGGATAATAAGGGGAAAGAACCAACCGATAAGGCAGGGGAAACAGACGCAGCAAAGGCTTCAACAGAAAAAGCAGCAGAAGTGTCAATTATTCAAGATCCAGATTTATTGGGGCTTATCCCTGCGGCTACAGCCACTGCATTAAAAACAAAAAACAAAGCGAATAGAACTATAGACGAGACAAAAGCACTAGGTCAATTAAAGAATATAGATGATGAATTGGATAATGCTTCAACGGCAACAGCAATAGATCATACTGAGTACGACAACGCATTAGGGAGACTAGTAGAAGCTCTAAAGAAGACTGATAAATTTAAGAACGATCCAGCCGGAGCAGAAGCATTCGCAGTAGCACAAATGCAAAAAAGAGCTGCACAAGCTCAAAATACAGATGAAGCAAATATCCAAGCAAGAGCAGGTAAAATCAGCACAGCTTTCGTAAAATGGAAAGCAGAAAAGAAAAAAACTGATGAAGCAGAAAACGGCGAAGACTTATCAGGACCACCTGCAACCCCATAAACCATTAAATGGCCAAAGTAAAATCTAACAACCAGGGTGTTCTCAACTCTCAAGCCAAAGAAGAAATTCAAAGCTTAAAACCTCTGCATGAAATAGAGGCTGAGAAAAAGCAGGAGAGAATCCTTCACAATTTCAAGAACGAAGGATACATGCTTGAATGGTTAGAAAAGAATGGCTCTCGTTGGGGAGGCAAAGTTGGGAAACTCCTGAAAAAGATGAAGGCAGGAACAATCCGCCCAAAGGTTATCAAACAAGTATACGCATTACTACACGAAGGGAACCAATGGAATGATGAGTACACAGAACGTTTGGTAAGACACTTGGCGGAAGGGAATTTACAGAGCTTTGGGAAGAATTTCCAGTTTTTAGCAGATGCCCTAGATGACAAAGATGATTTCACTAGAAAAAAAGTACAAAAATTTATAAAGAAACAATCCCTAAGCGGGGAAGGAGAAACAGCACTCTGTAAAGAAATAACAAAGCGTAGAAAATTGAACACGAGCCCTGAAGATCTGAAAGATCAAGTAAAAGGGGCCGTAGATCTACTAGACGATGGAGCAAGCACAAGAGAGGGAGCAGTAGAGATCACAGATCAAGTTGATCTTGGAATACTCCCAGAATGCCC